>DATJGQ010000737.1:0-7366 GCA_035494815.1 Gemmataceae bacterium | reverse complement strand
CCGAACGTCACGGTGTCGGTCCGCATGGTGCCGGTCGTGAACGGTGTCGGCTTCTTCGCCGCCAGGCTGCCGGCCAGCGCTAGCGGGGCGATGATCGGCACGAACCGGCAGACGAGCATCACCAGCCCGCAGGCGATGTCCCAGTGCGGCGCGTAGGGCGCCGGCGGCGACGGGTTCGCCTTCGGGTCATTGAAGCCGTACGTGTCGCCGAGGCCTTCGAAGCCGGAGCCGTTGTTCGCGGCCGAGGAAGTGAACTCGTAGAGGATCTCGCTGAACCCGTGCGCGGCCGGGTTGTTGGTCGACGCCGTGCCCCAATCCAACGCGGCAAACAGGCCGGTCGGGCCGAGGATCATGATCGGGTGGATGAGCAGGGCGAGCATTGCCAATTTCATCTCGCGGGCCTCGACCTTCTTGCCGAGATACTCCGGCGTCCGGCCGACCATGAGCCCCGAGAGGAACACGCCGACGACGAGGTAGACGAACAGGTTGACGAAGCCGACGCCGACGCCGCCGAAGATGCAGTTGAGCCACATGCCGGTCAGAGGCGTCAGGCCGGCGAGCGGGGTGAGGCTGTCGTGCATGCAGTTGACTGAGCCGTTGGACGTGCACGTCGTGATCGCCGCCCAAGTCGCGCCCGCCGCGGTGCCGAAGCGGAGTTCCTTGCCTTCAAGGTTTCCGAGCCCGGTTTGATCGACCGGTAAGCCGACCAGGGCCGGCGCGGGAACTTCCTTCGTTACCGTCTGACCGCTCGAATCCGTCGCCTCGATGACAAACGGCTTGCTCGATGCGTCGGCGAGCGCGGGCTGGTCCGTCAGGCCCGGGTTCGGCCGCATCGTGTCCGTGACGATCGCCCAACCGATCAGCCCGGCGAGCACGATCAGCGAGACACCGTAAATGACGACGGCGTGCCGCATGTTCCGGATCATCCGGCCGAACATGACCAACGACGCCATTGGGATCAGAGCGATGCAGACGTTTTCGACGATGTTCGTGAACGCGGACGGGTTCTCGAAGGGGTGACACGAGTTGGGCCCGAAGAAGCCGCCGCCGTTGGTGCCGAGTTGCTTGATGGCCACGATCGCCGCCACCGGGCCGCGGGCGATGACCTGCTCCGCGCCTTCGAGAGTCGTCACCTTGGCGGCGCCGCTCAGCGTCATCGGCATTCCGCCGGCGAGCAGCAACAACCCGACGACGGCGGACAGCGGCAGCACGACGTAGATCACGCCGCGCCAGAGATCGAGATAGAAGTTGCCCATGAAGCGGTCGCCGCGCAGTCCGCGGACGATCGCCAGCAGAACCGCCAGGCCGACGACCGGCGTGACGAACTGGTTCCACATGATGGCGAACAGCTGACTGCCGTACGACAGGTGCACCTCGCCGGCGTAGTGCTGTAGGTTGGTGTTGCTCAGGAACGACGCCATCGTGTTGAAGATGGTGCTCGGGACGAGCATGCCCTTGCCGTCCGGGTTGAGGAACCGCGGGTGGTACGGCTGGCTGGCGAGCACGGCGAACCCGACAAGCCAGCAGCAGACGTTGAACATCAGCATCGCGAGCGCGTACTGCTTCCAAGTCTGCGGGCCGGTGTCGAGGGCGCGCTCGATCGCGCTCCTCGCCCCACCGCGATCCAGGACGCGGGTCATGTAGAGACCGAGCGGGATCGACAGCGCGACCGTGAGGCCGACGATCAGAATGGGCAGAATCCAGACCATGCTTAACCTCAGAACCACTCCGGCCGCAACAACGCGGCCGTGAGGTAGCCGAATAGAAACAGTGTCACGAGGACGGTCAGCCAGATCATGTGTGCCTCACACCTTCTCGCAGGCGACGACGAAGGCGAACATCGCGGCGAGCGCGGCCAGTCCCAGCAGGAACATCGCGGGCAGCCAGGTCGTCAGGTCCATTCGGTCATCCCTCTCGCAAGCTCTTCGCGTGCGTCATCCGCCATTGCGGAAAGCGCGGTTTGATCGCAGCAGTCGTCGGCCAATCCCTGTCACGCGGGAGCGGCACGGCTTTCTTCGCCAGAAACGACTCGGTCTCGACGCGATCGATGGCGACCGAAACGCCGACGATGGCCCCCGCGAGCAGTCCGGCGATGAAGCCTCGTTCGCCGAAGGTGGTGACCAGGCCGAGGTTGCCGTGCATTGCGCCGAGTGCCGCGCCGCAACCGGCTGTAAATAGGCCGAGAGCGACGGAAAAGGCGCCGGACCACGCGGCGACAACACCAGTCATTTGCAGCACCCTCGTAACTAAGCGCACGATCATCTCTCACGGCTGCGGGAGCCCGACGTTGGGTCGCACTCAGCGGTGATTTCGGCGCAATGCAGTGACCATGCCGGTTGGTCGTCGCGCGGCGCAAGTCATGATGCGAGCGTGGTTACTGCAGTAACGGTCGAAACTGAAATGTCCGGTTGAGTCGTGCACTCTGCACGGCTCAGTCGGCGAAATGCACGGGCCGCGGGTCAGGAGACGACGCGGCTCCGCTTGCCGGAAAACCGACGGGTAGATACTGTTTACTGCCAGTGCAGCCTAGTCCCGTGCCGCCCGGCGCGGGAGCGGGGGAACCAACGGGTCGGCGGGTCCGACCCCGGGGCGCAGGGCCGGCGACGCCAGCCCGGGACACTTTCAAGTCCTAGCCCGGCAGCTAACCCCGTCGGCAGGCCCCGGCCCTGTGCCGCGGCCGATTGAAAGGGTACACCCGTCCGTGCACCGACGAAGTGCCCGCCCGTTTGGGACCTCCCGTCCCGGGTCAATTCGCAATGAGCTCCGGTGGGCACTCAGCGCCATCGTCGCGGCGGCTCGCGCGCGCCACGCAAGTGATTGTCGTCGGCAGCGTGATGTTCACGTTCATCTCGTACTGGCGGACGGCCGCCGTCGTGCTTTGCGACCTGGCCAGCACCGCCTACTACATCGGCGGCATCGTCGAGCAGCAGATCGGTAAGGCGGCGCCGTGGTTCATCCTCGCGGTGCTGTTCTTCAGCTACGCCGTCCGCAGCGTGTACATCGAAAGCTGCGCCATGTTCGTCCGCGGCGGCGTCTACCGCGTCGTCCGCACGGCGCTCGGCGGCTTCATGGGCAAGCTCGCCGTCGCCGCGCTCATCTTCGACTACATCCTCACCGGCCCGATCTCGAGCGTCACCGCCGGCCAGTACCTGATGAGCCTCGCCCTGGAGACGCTCGCGCAGACCGGCCACCCGCTCTCCGACCCGGCGACGAACGCCTTCATCAAGAACTGGGGGTCGGTGGCGTTCGCCGTCGCGGTCACCATCTACTTCTTCCGGCAGAACCTGCTCGGCATCCACGAGTCGAGCGAGAAGGCGTTCAAGATCATGGTCGCCACGACGATCATGGCGGCGGTCGTGATCGGCTGGTGCGGCGTCACACTCGCGATGAAGCCCGAAACCCGCGAGCTGCCCCACGCGGCGATCGACCTCGACAAGAAGGTTGAGAAGGACGCCGACACCGGAAAGATCGAGCCGAAGATCAACAAGCTCACCGGCCGGCAGGAAGACCCGCTCGGCTTCCTCGACCGGATCCTGCCCGAGGAGACGCAGCAGCAACTGAGGCGACCGGGAGGCTGGCTGTCGCTCTTCGGCCTGATCGGCATCGTCATCGCGTTCGGGCACTCGATCCTGGCGATGTCCGGTGAGGAGACGCTGGCACAAGTTTATCGCGAGGTCGAGTCGCCGAAGCTCAAGAACTTCAAGCGGGCCGCGTTCATCGTTTTCATCTACAGCGTGTTGCTGACGGGCGGCCTTTCGTTCCTCGCCGTCATGATTATTCCCGATGACGTCCGCATGACCAAGTACGCGGACAATCTCATTGCCGGCCTGGCGATGAACGTCGTCGGGCCGGATTGGGCGAAGCTCGTTCTCAACGCGTTCGTCGTCCTGGTCGGCAGCCTGATCTTGTCGGGGGCAGTGAACACGGCCATCATCGGCTCCAACGGCGTCCTCAACCGCGTGGCCGAGGACGGTGTCCTGCCCGATTGGACGCAAAAGCCGCACCCGCGCTTCGGCACGACCTACCGCCTGCTCTGGCTCATCCTGATCCTGCAACTTGCGACCATCCTGATCAGCCAAGGGGACGTGCTGCTCTTGGGCGAGGCGTACGCGTTCGGCGTGGTCTGGAGCTTCGTGTTCATGTCGCTGTCGATGGTGATTCTGCGGTTCCGCCGACCGGACCTGCCCCGCGCCTACCGCGTGCCGCTCAATATCCCAATGGGCAACGGCCGCGACCTGCCGCTCGGGTTGATCCTGGTGTTCCTCGTGCTGTTCGCGGCGGCGATCTCGAACCTGCTGACCAAAGAAGTCGCCACGGTCGGCGGCGTCGCGTTCACGGCCGCCTTTCTCGTAGTGTTCTCGATCTCCGAACGGGTCAACCTGCACAAGCACCCGAAAACCGCCGGACACCACGAGCACCTCGAACAGTTCAACATCAAGACCACCGAGGAGGCGACGGCGACGGGGTTGGGGCTCGACAAGACGTATACGAAGCTGGTCGCGATTCGCTCGCCGAACAACCTGTTCATGCTCGAGAAGGCGCTCGCCGAGACCGACCCGGACACGACCAGCGTCGTCGTCATGACCGCCAAAGTGGTGCCGGACGACGGCTCCGACGAGGTCCGCGCCGACCTGGACACGTACGACCAACATCTGATGACCGCGGTCGTCGAGCGGGCGGAGAAGGCCGGCAAGAAGGTCAAGCCGCTGATTGTGCCGACCAACAACCCGCTGCACGCGATCCTCAAGCTCGCCCAGGAACTCAACGCGCAGGAAGTGATCCTCGGCGCGTCGAACAAATACGCTGCGGACGTGCAACTCGAACAAATCGCGCTCTACTGGATGAACCTCTACCAGGGCGAGCCGCGGCCGCTGACCGTGCGACTCTTAAGCAAGGACCGCGACGTGTCACTCGACCTGGCCGGCGGCAATCGCATCCCGCACGTCAGCGAGCGACAAGCGAAGTCGGTCGCCGATCTGCGGGCGGCCGGCGTCGGCGTGGATCGGGTGTTGTTGGTCCACGACGGGTCGCGAGCCGGCAGCGACCTGTTCAAATGGGTGCTGACCATGCTGGACCCGCTGGTCGGTCTGGAGGTGGCGTACGTCCCCGGTCCGGACGCGACGTCCGCGACGCTGCACGCCGACCACGAGCAGGCCAGCGGCCTCGGCCGCGAGCTGGTCATTCATTCGCTGCAGGCCGAATATGCCGCCGAGCTTGTCCGACTCGCGCGGGAGACGCAGGCCGACCTGTTGATCCTGCCGCGCGGCGAAAGCCGGAACGGCGCCGACGCGCAGGCCGAGTATGTCGAGCGGCACGCGCACTGCCCGGTCTTCATCGCCGTGCCCCCGGCGATCCCCGAGGAAGCCGCGGCCGAGTAAGATCCGCGGCAGCACATGAACCTGTTGCTGATCGATGACGAGGCGAGCCTGCGGCGGACGCTGCGGCTGACGCTGGAGAGCATGGGCCATCGCGTCACCGAGGCGCCTTCGGGCATGCAAGCGCTACGCCTGCTTCAGGGCGAACGGTTCGATGTGGCGTTCCTCGATTTGCGACTCGGCCGCGAGGAGGGGATGGAACAGCTCCCGAGCCTCCTGCGGGCGGCGCCGGAGATGGCCGTCGTGGTGATGACCGCCTACGCGAGCATCGATACGGCCGTGGAGGCGATGCGCCGCGGGGCGTTCGACTACCTGCCCAAGCCGTTTACGCCGGATCAACTCCGCGTCGTGCTCGACCGCTGGCGGCTGGTGCACGGGCTGAAGAACCGCGTCGCCGACCTTGAGGCGCAAGTCCGCGAGGGCCAGCCGGAGACCGACCTGACGACCGAGGAGTCGGCGGTGCGGGCGGCGCTCGACGTCGCCTTCCGCGTGGCGCCGACCGACGCGACCGTGCTGCTCCGGGGCGAAAGCGGCACCGGCAAGGGCGTGCTCGCCCGCGCAATTCAAGAGCGGAGTCCGCGCGCGAGTCGGCCGTTCGTCACGGTTTCCTGTCCGAGCCTTTCCGCGGAACTCCTCGAGAGCGACTTGTTCGGACACGTCAAAGGCGCTTTTACCGGCGCGGTTGCGGACAAGGAGGGGAAGGTCGCCGCCGCCGAAGGCGGGACGCTTTTCCTCGACGAAGTCGGAGACCTGCCGCCGGCCGTGCAGCCGAAGTTGTTGCGCTTCCTCCAGGAGAGGGCGTACGAGCGCGTCGGCGAGAGCCGGACGCGCCACGGCGACGTGCGCCTAATCGCGGCGACCAACCGCGACCTAGAGGCCGAGGTGCGGGCCGGGCGGTTCCGCGAGGACCTGTTCTACCGGCTCAACGTGATCGAGGTGACGCTGCCGCCGCTGCGCGAGCGCCGCCGCGACATCGGGCCGCTGGCCGGGCGGCTCCTGGGCTTCTTCGCCCGCCAGTCGGGCAAGCCGGTCACGGGCTTCACGGCTGAGGCTCGCGCCGCCCTGGAGCGGCACGCCTGGCCCGGCAACCTCCGCGAGCTGCGCAACGCGGTCGAGCGCGGCGTGATCCTGGCGGCCGGCCCCGAAGTGGGGTTGAGCGACCTGCCGGCCCAGCTCGGCGCCCGACCGGCCAAGCGCGTCGAGATCGGCGGGGCGGTGAAGCTGGACGAGCTGGAGGCCGAGCACATCCGCCGGGTGCTGGCGGCGTCGCCGTCACTCGACGAGGCGTCCCACACGCTGGGCATCGACCCGAGCACGCTCTACCGCAAGCGCAAGCGGTACGGTCTGTAAAACAATCCCGATGAGTCTCTCCCTCCGCCGCCGCATCCTCCTGACGCTCGCCCCGCTGCTGGCGCTGTTGGCCGCGCTGGGCGGCGCGGGGTTCTTCCTGCTCCAGCGGCTCGGTGGCCGCGCCGACCTGATCCTGCGCGAGAACTACGACAGCGTCCGGGCAATGTTCCGGCTCAACGAGGCGCTGGAACGGATCGACTCCGCCTTCGAACTCGCGCTGGCCGGCCGGGAGGACGACGCCCGCCGGCAGTACCGGGACAACTGGCCGCGCTACGAGGAACAGCTCCGCGTCGAGGAGAACAACGTCACCCTGCCCGGCGAGGCGGGGTTGGTCGAGCGCCTGGTCGCACTGTCGCGACAGTACCGGCCGGCCGGCGACCACTTCTTCGCCCGGCCGGCCGGCGCGGCCGAGCGCTCGCGCGACTACTTCGACTCCGGCCAGCCGCCGGGCCTGTTCGCCCTGTTCCGGCAGATCAAGGCGGTGTCCGGCGACATCCTCCGGATCAACCAGGACAACATGGTGGAGGCGAGCCGGGCCGCCCGCGTCACCGCCCGCGACTCGCTCATCGGCTTCGGCGCCGGCGTCGCCCTGGCCGCACTGCTGGCCGGCCTATCGGCCTGGCAGCTCCTGCGGGCGGTGC
>DATJGQ010000736.1:0-2676 GCA_035494815.1 Gemmataceae bacterium | reverse complement strand
CGCGCTCCGCTTGAAGACTCGCGTCGCGGCTAGACAATTACTTTTTCGGTTCCGGCTCGACCCAGAAGGGGCTGATCGCGTGAATCTTGGCGAGGATCTTGTCGCGGTCGGCGTCGTTCTTGGCGGCGGCGAGTTTCGTCTTGAGCTTGCGCATCTTCTCTTTGCGATGGTACCGCCGTTTCAGCTCGATCTTGCGTTCGACCATATGGCTGAGTCCTGTCTCGTTCGCGGAACAACCGGAGGCACACCATGCGGCAACGCACCGGCCTGGTCGTCGGGTTCATCTCTGGCATAGTGGCGTCGGCCGTCTTTGGCCACGCCTTTTGGCTCCGGGCCCAACAGACCGAACGGCCCGGCTGCTCGTTCGACAACCCGATCGACGTGCCGCGCGACCTGTCGGTGCTGGCGATCAAGACCCCGCGCGTCCGCGTCGTACATACGACCGATCCGAACCTCGCGGGCGGGTCGCTGTACCTGCAAGAGGTGGACCCGTGGCTCGGGTACACTTGGGGCCGGACGCTGTTTCAGCGGCAGTTCCGCGAGCGCGACGGCGTCTTCGGCGACACAGGCAAGCTCGACGGGCTGATGCTCCCCGACGGCGCGACGCGGATGATGGACCGCGGGCACGTCTCGTCATGTGGCGCCTGCCATAACGTGCCCTACCGCGACGCCGGCGCCGGGATGACGATCGCCAAAAACGGCGGAACGGGCCGGAACACGCCCCACATGTTCGGCGGCGGGCTGATCGAGATGATCGGCCAGCATCTGCGGCTGCAGGCCCTCGCCATTGCCGACGACAACCGCGACGACTGGATCAGCATCGAGGAGGCGAAGGACAAGCGCTGCATCATTTTCAACACGGAAGGCCCGGGAGATCGCGTCGCCATCGACTACGGCAGCTTCGACGACCTCGACGGCGACGGTTACCCGGACCTGAACCCGGTCTTCTATCCCGTCTTCGTGGACAAGGACGGCAAGCGGATCCCGTCGGCGAACAACTTGAAGTACCCGGGCGTCGCCGGCTACACCGTCATCGCGCAGGCGTTCGGGTTCGGGCACCTGTACGCGCCGTTCCGACCGCCGGTGTCGACGACGCTGCGGAGTTTTTCGATCGTGCCGTTCGACATTCACGCCGGCATGCAGGCGTGCGACCCGACGTGCCACACCGACCGCGACGGCGGTGCGCTGGCCCTGGTGTCGAACGCCGGCGCCCAGCAGTTCGTGATTGAGGCCCCGCGCGATCGCGGCAGCGTCAAAGGGCCGACGGGCATCAGCCTCGATGACCCGGACCGTGACGGGTACTGCGAGGAGATCACCGAAGGCGACCTGGACGTCGTCGAGTGGTATTTGCTCAACCACCCCTCGCCGACGCGCGGAGAAATGACCGACCCGGTGCGGCACGGCGCGGACCTTTTCAACATGATCGGTTGCGCGACGTGCCACACGCCGGACTGGACGCTACCGGGCGCTAAGCCGCAAGCGGCGGATTACACGCAGCGGCACGCGGGCGATCGACGCTTCTTCGACTTGCGCGTGTCGTATAACCGGACGACGGAACAACTCGAGGGCAAGCTGATCTCGCTCGCCGACCGCAAGGGCGACCGCTGGGTGCCGCGCCGCGGGCCGGTCGCGGTGCGCGGCGTGTACAGCGATTTCAAGTACCACGACGTCGGCCCAGACTTTTACCAGATGCAGTGGGACGGCTCGCTCGTGAAGATGTGGCGGACGACGCCGCTCTGGGGCGTCGGCAGTACGGCCCCGTATGGGCACGACGGCGCCAATCTCGACCTCGATTCGGTCATCCGCCGGCACGGCGGGGAGGCGCGGTCGGCGCGCAACGCCTACGCGGCCCTGCCCCTGAACGACCGCCGCGACCTGCTCGATTTCCTCAACAACCTCGTCCTCTTCCAAACCGACCAACTGTCTTGCGACATCGACGGTGACGGCAGCATCAGCGACCACTTCATGGTTCAGGGCATGGACACGGGGATCGAACGGTTCAATCCCGAATGGCTGTTCCGAGTACCGGGAAAGATCGAGGGACGTGTCACCAACATGCGCGGCGACAGGATCATCTCGCAGGCGTTCACGAACGTGCGGGCGGCGTACGGGCTCGACCTGCCGTACCTCAGGGACACCGACGGCGACGGCTTTCCGGACGTCATCGACACGGCGCCCCGGCAGACGGGATACCGCGACGGCGTAAAATGACGCCCGACTCGATCCTCGCCGGGGCACCTTGATGAGCCCGTATGTCTATTGGGTCGGCGGCGCCGCCGTCGTCACGATCGCCGCGCTGCTGATCGCCTGGCGGCCGTTGCGGACGCTCGGCCGCGATTTCGCCGCCGCCCACGCCCGCGAGGCGTTCACGCTCGAACGAGAACGGCTGCACGACCAGTTCCTCGAGGCCGCCAATCAAACGGGCAAGCCGCGCGGCCTTAGATGGACCGACTGCGAGTTCGGAGACGGCTATGAACTCGCCCGCGACCGCGGGACGGGGCAACTGATCGCTCTGGTGCCGGTGACGATCTCCTTCGCGGCGATCGAGGGCGGGCCGATGGAGGGCGTCGAGGCGGTCGGCAACCTGCGGAACGCGACCGCCGTCTTCGCGTTCGCCCGCGGCCACTGGGCGACCGCCGGCAAGGCGGTGTTCAACCTCAACCCAGACGAGACGCT
>DATJGQ010000735.1:0-2614 GCA_035494815.1 Gemmataceae bacterium | reverse complement strand
GCCAGATCGGCAACCGCAACCGCCGGCTCAGCTTCGTGGACGCCGACGGCACGATCGTCTCCGTCGCCCTCCGCGGCGGCGGGTCGGGACAGGTCTTCTACGACGGCACCAACATCGACCTGGTCCTCAGCGGCGCCGGCGAGGGATCGACGCTCGCGATCAACGGCAGGGGAGGCGACGGTCGGGTCACCCTCCGCAACGTCCTCGGCGACGGCGGGCTGCGGTCGCTGAACGCGAAGACGACCGACCTGACCGGCACCTTCGCGACCGCGGGCAACATCGGCCGGGCATCCCTCGGCACGGTCACCGGCACCTTCTCGGCCGGCGGCTCGATCGGCGCGCTGATCATGAACGGCGACCTGAACGCCGGCCGCGTGCTGGCGGGCGCGAACCTCGGCTCCGACGGCCTCTCCGGCGGCGACGGCTCCGCCGCCGACAGCTTCTCCCCCGCCTCGATCGGCGCCCTGATCGTCAAAGGCTCCGCCAACGCGGCCCTCGTCGCCGCCGGCGTCAACCCCGTCAACGGCGTCTACCTCGACGCCGACGACCAGGTCCTCGGCGGCAACGCCAGCAGCATCGGCTCGGTGAACATCAAGGGCACGACCGACCCCTCAACCCGCTTCGTCGCGGGGGCGTTTGGACGGGCCAGGCTGCCGCAGCCGGTGGACCCGACGAAGGATCCGCGGTTCCAGGCGCTGTGAAACGCTCGGGCAGAAGGGATGTCACTTCCGAGTAGACAAGGTTCGTGAACGCATTAAGATCACATCTATGGTGACGATCACGTTTCCAAGCCGAACCATTGAGCGGAAGGCGCTGGCCTTTCTACTCGGGCGGTTTTCGGGCCGGGTGCTCAAGAGTGGTGAGCATCTCGTTCCGGAGGCGGCTCTGGAGGCCCTTGCGGGCGAGAACATTCCGTTCAGCGTGAAAGGGAGGGCAAGCTATGAGCAGCAGGTGGCGGCGATTCGAGGCGCTGCTCCCGCTCCAGTTCAACGACGGCCGCGACGTCCCCGCCGAGTGGCTGGCTGATGCGGTTCAGGAGATCGTTCAACAGTTCGGCGCTGCCAGCTACGAATCTCAACCCCTCGAAGGGCACTGGCGCCAGGTCGGTGTAACGTACCGCGACAACTTGGTGCGCCTCACGGTTGACGTGCCCGACACGGCGAAAAACCGCCGGTGGATCAAGGCATTCAAGCGGCGCTGGAAGGCCAAGCTCCAACAGTTGGAACTTTGGGTAGTAAGCTTCCCGATCACCATCGAGTGATCATGCACCTCTTTCGGATCGAGGAAACATCCATGAATCGACGCGAGTTTCTCGCCGCCTCGGCGGCCGTGGCGGCGGGTCTGGTCCTTGGCGGCGGGTTGACCCCGGCGCTGTTCGCGGCGGACGAAAAGTCCGCTGCCGCCTCCGGCGAGCGGCAGATTTACGAGCTGCGGACGTATCACTTCGCCAGCCCCGAGAAGCAGCAGGCGTACGAGCAGTTCCTCGCCAAGGCCGGCATCGCCGCGCTGAACCGGGCGGGCGTCGAGCCGGTCGGGGTGTTCAAGTTGAATCCCGACGACAACCGCGACCTGAAGCCCGCGCCCGATCCGAACGACCTCTGGCTCTTCCTGCCGCACAAGTCGTTGGAGTCCGTCCTGACGCTCGAGTCGAAGCTCGCCGCCGACGAGGCGTACCAGAACGCGGGGAAGGACGTCCTGACGTCGAAGAAGAACGACCCGGCGTTCACCCGCTACGAGAACATGCTGCTGCTGGCGTTCGAGGGTGCGCCGAAAGTGGTCGTGCCGACCAAGAGCGAGGGGCGGCTCTTCGAGCTTCGGACCTATGAGAGCCACAACGCCGAGCGGGCCAAGAACAAGGTCGAGATGTTCAACTCCGGCGAGTTCCCCGTCTTCCAGCGGGCCGGCATGCCGGGCGTGTTCTTCGGCTCGGCCATCGCCGGGCCGGACCTGCCCCAGCTCACCTACATGATCGCCCACGAGGACGCCGGGCGGAAAGCCCAGGACTGGCGCGCGTTCGGCGCCGACGCGGAATGGAAAAAGTTAAGCGGGAACCCTGCCTATAAGGACAACGTCTCAAAGATCATCGCCCGCTTCCTCCGCCCGGCGGCGGGGTCGCAGATCTGAAGAGGACGAACGCCGAGACGCATTAAGTAGGGTCCGCTTCAGCGGACGCGTTTTGTCCAATGGTGACGACGCGTCCGCTGAAGCGGACCCTACCTCGTGGTTCAAGATTAGATAGGCGATCGGCACAAGGATGCGTTAAGATAAGCACCGTCGGGGACGTCAAACCCCAGTGGCCGCGCCCGTCGGCAGTTCTGCGCCTCGGTTCCCTCGCGGCCATCGCCAGACTGATCCGCTGAAACCTATCACCCGTCCTGGAGTGTAGGGAATAAGAAGCGGCTCCGATGAAACCCTCTTAAGCTCGAACAACAGCCGCCGCTGCCACCATGTTGCCCCAAGCGGACCCACACGCCGGCGAACCCATACCGCCGCCGCCGGAATGGCGGGCCCGGGAGGTGTTGTCGGAATACGTCCGCGAGGCGCGGGCCGGCCGGGCGCCGGACACGGCGATGCTGCTGGCGCGGCACGCAGACCTGTCCGCGGAGCTGGCGCC
>DATJGQ010000734.1:0-3806 GCA_035494815.1 Gemmataceae bacterium | reverse complement strand
CCTCGCCCGGATCCGCGAGCGGTTCGCCAAGGAAAAGCCGCTGGCCGGCATCAAGATGAGCGCCTGCTTGCACGTCACCGCCGAGACCGCAAATCTCGCCCGCACCATTCAGGCCGGCGGGGCCGACCTCTGCCTGATCGCCTCCAATCCGCTCTCGACGCAGGACGACGTCGCGGCCAGCCTCGTGCATGACTACGGCATCGCCGTTTGCGCCATCCACGGTGAAGACACCGACACCTACTATAAGCACGTCGCCATGGCGCTCGAGCACGAGCCGCTGGTGACGATGGACGACGGGGCCGACCTCGTCTCGGCGATGATCTTCATCGCGCTCGACCGACTCGACGACGTGCACGCCCAGGTCCGGCAGTGGGCGAGTAAGCTCAACCCGGCCCAGCGGAAGGACCGGTTCAAGAACGTCCTCGGCTCGATGGAAGAGACGACGACCGGCGTCATCCGCCTGCGGGCGATGGAGAAGGACGGCGTCCTGAAGTTCCCGGTGATCGCCGTCAACGACGCCGACACCAAGCACATGTTCGACAACCGCTACGGCACCGGCCAGAGCACCATCGACGGCGTCATCCGCGCGACCAACATCCTGATGGCCGGCAAGAAGCTCGTCGTCTGCGGCTACGGCTGGTGCGGCAAGGGCGTCGCGCTGCGGGCCCGGGGTCTGGGGGCGAACGTGATCGTCACGGAAGTGAACGCGATCCACGCCCTCGAAGCAGCGATGGACGGGTTCGCGGTCATGCCGATGGCCGACGCGGCCAAGGTCGGCGACCTGTTCATCACCGTCACCGGCAACAAGCACATCGTCCGCCGCGAGCATTTCCTCGCCATGAAGGACGGGGCCATGGTGGCCAACAGCGGCCACTTCGACGTCGAACTCGAGTTGCCGGCCCTGAAAGAAGAGGCCGAAACGGTCACGCCCAACGTCCGCAGCGAGGTGGACGAGTACAAGCTCAAGAACGGGAAACGCGTCTACGTCATCGGCCAGGGCCGGCTCGTGAACCTCGCCTGCGCCGAAGGCCACCCGCCGAGCGTCATGGACATGAGCTTCGCCACGCAGGCGCTGACGACCGAGTTCTGCGTGAAGAACAAGGGGAAGCTCACCGCCTCGGTGCACGACGTGCCGTCCGAGGTCGAGGACTACGTCGCCCGCCACAAGCTCGCGTCGATGGGCATCAAGATTGACGACCTGACGACCGACCAGAAGCGGTATCTGAGCGGGTGGGAACACGGGACGTAGTCAGAGCCGGAAGCGTAAGCGACGGCCTTTGCTTTACGGAATTCGCTGGGTGCAGTAGGATTTCACTGGTGCTTCGGACGTTGACCGTCGCTTACGCTTCCGGCTCTGACCGCAATGCGCAAAATCGTCATCCTGCCGACGCTGCTGACGCTGGGCAACGCCGTGTGCGGCCTGGCGGCGATCGCCTACGCGGGCAAGATCGGCAAGGACGGCACCACGCCGGCCCTGAACGAACTCTATCTCGCGATCAGCGGCTGGCTGGTCCTCGCCGCGATGGTCTTCGACGCCATGGACGGCTACTTCGCCCGGCTATTCAAGGCGGCCGGTCGGTTCGGCGCCGAACTCGACAGCCTCTGCGATGCGATCAGTTTCGGCGCGGCGCCGGCGTTTCTGCTTTTGCAACTGGGCCCCGGCTGGTCGCAGCCCCACCTCCATCAGGCGCTCGCGGCGGTGGCGGCGCTCTACCTGATGTGCACGATCCTGCGGTTGGCCCGCTACAACGTCGAGGCGGCGGAAGGCATCGGCAGCGGCAAGCGATTCCGCGGTCTACCCTCGCCGGCCGCGGCGGGATGCATCGCGACACTGGCTATTCTCCGCGGGTCGTTGGCGACTCGATATCCGGAGTGGAACCGCGAGGCCGTTGTCCCCGCGCTTGAGGCGTGGGCGGCGATCGGCGCGTTTCTCGTGGCACTGCTGATGGTTTCGCAGGTGTCATATCCGCACCTGACCAAGTCGATGCTCCGCCGGAAGACTGCGACGCCGCTCTTACTCATGTCGGCCATCCTGCTCGTCCTCGTCCGCGAGGCGGCCCTGACGTTGTTGTTCTGGGGATACGCCCTGGTCGGCTTTGGCCACTACCTGACAGCCCGCGTCACCGCTCCCGGCAGGGACCTGTCGGCGGGCCTGGACGAACGGCAACGACACTGACGCCCCATGTTCACCGGCCTCGTCGAATCACTGGGGACGGTGGTCCGCCGACAATCCGACGGCGCCGGCGGAGCGCATCTCACCATCACGTGTCCCTTCGCCACGGAACTGACGCTGGGCGAGAGCGTGGCGGTTAACGGCGCCTGCCTGACGGTCGTCGAACACACCCCAGATTCGTTCCACGTCCAACTCGGCCCCGAGACACTCGAACGCACCTTTCTCGGTTCGCTCGATCCCGGCCACCGGGTGAATCTGGAGCGCTCGCTGCGGGTCGGCGATCGGCTCGGCGGGCACTTCGTCCAGGGACATGTCGACGGCGTCGGCCGGATAGCGGAGCGGACCCGCCAGGGCGAATGGGCGACGGTCCGGTTCACCTGTCCGACGGACTTAACGCCGCTCATGGTGCCGAAGGGGTCGGTTGCCGTGGACGGCGTGAGCCTGACGCTCGTCGAAGTCGGCCACGACCGGTTCAGCGTCATGCTCATTCCGCACACGCTGGCGATGACGACGCTCGGCATCAAACAGATCGGCGATATGGTCAACATCGAGGCGGACATGCTCGCCAAGCATGTGGCGAAGCTCATGGCCGGCACGAGGAGTGCGTCGTAAGCCACGGGTATGTCCGACGACTCGGCCCCGCGTCAAACCCTGTCCTACGTCAAGGGCCTGCTCGCCTCACGGGGGATCCTGCCGAAAAACAAGCTCGGCCAGAACTTTCTCATTGATTTGAATTTGATCGACCTCGTGGTGCGGACCGCCGAATTGACGGCGACCGACCTCGTCCTCGAAGTCGGCACGGGCACCGGCAGCCTGACGAACCGACTCGCCGACGGCGCGGGGGCCGTCGTCAGCGTCGAGCTCGACCCGGTGATCTATGACATGGCGCGCGAAGTCATCGGCGAGCGGGACAACGTCCGGCTGTTGCACGCCGACGCATTGCGGAATAAGAACGAACTGAACCCGGTAGTTCTTTCGGCCGTCACCGAGATGCACGACCGGTTTGCCACGACTTATTTCAAACTCGTCGCCAACCTGCCGTACGCCGTCGCCACGCCGGTGATTTCCAATCTCCTACTCGGCGCCGCACCCATCGAGCGGATGGTCGTGACCGTGCAGTGGGAGATTGCGGAACGACTGACCGCCGGCGTCGGCACGTCGCCTTATGGCGCGCTGTCGGTGCTGGTTCAAAGTCTGGCCGACGTGGAAATCGTCCGTCGGCTCGCGCCGGCCGTGTTCTGGCCGCGGCCACAGGTCGAGTCGGCGATCGTGCTGATCCGCCCGGACGCCGGCAAACGCGCGAACGTGGGCGACATGCAGCGGTTCCGTCATTTCCTGCGCGACTTATACGTGCACCGGCGAAAAAACCTGCGCGGGGCCCTCGCCGGCTGGCCGAGCGGCCGCCGCGACAAGGCCGAAGTCGACGCGAAACTCGCCGCCCTCGGCCTGCCGGGCACGACCCGGGCCGAAGACCTCGACGTGGAGCAGCACTTGCGACTCTGCGCAGCGTTCGGCGACTGAAAACCGCGGGGAATAACTCGTTCCCCCGCGCGTCATACTATCGAGACACGTTTTCGCCCACCTGCCCGACCAGGTGCAATCATGCGCTGGCCAGTTTTCTTTTTGGCCCTCG
>DATJGQ010000733.1:0-3403 GCA_035494815.1 Gemmataceae bacterium | reverse complement strand
TGGTGATCTTCATCACCACCGTTCCGCTGCGTGGGCTTTGGTCGGTCATCGTCATCGTTACGCTCATCCTGCTGTCGATTATCCTGGCGCTGGCCAACTTGTGGGACGACATCTTCCGCGCGTTCGCCGCCTTGCACATCTATATCAACCTGGCCGGCTATCTGTTTACGGCGACCGGTCTGTTGGCTCTCTGGCTGGTCTCGGTCTTCTTTTTCGACCGGCAGACGTACATGGTCTTCACGCCCGGTCAGTTAAAAGTCTGCCTGGAAATCGGCGGAGGCGAGCAGGCGTACGACACGATGGGCATGACCATCCAGAAGCTCCGGGACGACTTGTTCCGACACTGGATTCTCGGCCTTGGGTCAGGGGACCTGGTCGTGCGGACGTCTGGTGCGCAGGCACACGAATTCCAGATGCACAACGTCCTCAACGTCGGCACCAAGCTGCGCGAGATCGAAGACATGCAGCGCGAGCGGCCGACCGTCCAGGGCTGAGCGGCTACTTGGCGAATATCGCCGGGTCGATCTTGTCTGGGAAGCGATAGCGTTCGACCGTCCATTCCTCGATCTTGCGACCGAGCTGGGACGTGACCATCTTCGTCGGCAGTTGGAGCCCGCCGAATTCCTTGAAGTCGCTGAACAGCATTTCGCGCGTTACTTCGCCGCTGCTCTCGCGGACGCTGAACACGCCTTTGACGAGCAGGCCGTTCGCCTTTTCGAAATAGAGTTGCACCGCCGGCCGGCCCGGGGCTTCGACTTTCACGCCGCGGGCCGGCTGGCCGTTGACGTTCGACTCTTTCAATTCCGAGAGCGTCACGCCCTTATTCTTTATCGGCAAGAGGCTGGCGACCCAGAGGAAGTAGGCCTCGTCCTGTACGGCCTCGGATTGGGGTTGGGTCATGTCGTTGCGGCCTCCGTTCAGGAGCATCCAGCCTTTCAGACCGTTGAGGGTAAAGATGAACGGCTGTTGCTGACCCGCGGGCCCGATCTGGCCGGCCCATTTGATCTGCTCGGGCAGGTTCATGTGGCACTCGCGCGTCGCCGGAATCGTCCCCGCCGGGAGGAACATGGAGCCCTGGTCCGTGCGGACGCAGAGTTTTCGTTTCGACAGCCGCTCCTCGGAGCCGGCGGTGGCGCGAATTGCCCGGTCCACGATGGCGACGGCGTCATCCGCGACCGCGCGGCCTGCGAGGCTGAGAATGAGAACGGTCGCACACGTCAATCTTCCGGCGATTCGCATCTCCCGGTCTCCGTGAAAGGTCGGTGGGCGTTCATTATGGTAGGGAGATTGCCTGGACGACGAGCGCGATCGCCGCCGTTTCGACGCGCAGGATGCGGGGGCCGAGGTTGACGATCTGCCACCCGGTAGCGACGGCGAGGTCGACTTCATCGTCGGTGAAGCCACCTTCCGGACCGACGGCGAGAACGCGGTCGCGTCCCTCGCTCGCGCTTCGGGCTGGTAGGGGCAGGGCACTGCCGGGGTGGGCGAGCCGACGTTGCTGGGGGAGGCCCTGCTTGCCGCAGTATTCATCCCACGCGGTCAGTGACCCGATTTGCATCAGGACATTTCGCCCACACTGCTTGCTCGCCTCGATGACGGTTCGACGGAGCTTGTCGAGCCTGGAGTCACGCGGGTGGACGACCGTCCGCTCGGTCCGGAGTGGCACAAAGTCGGTGACGCCGAGTTCGGTCAGTTTTTCGACCAGAAAATCGCCGCGATCGCCTTTCGGCAGCGGCGCCGCAACTTCCAGCCGATAGCCGACTTCCCGCGGCGGCGCTTCCCGGTTAGTGACACGAAGAATAACCGCACTGCGGCCGGCTTCGACGATGACGGCCGGGTATTCTGCGCCGTCGCCGTTGAAAAGGCAGACTACGTCGCCGGGGCGGGCGCGGAGAACGGTGGCAAGATGGTGAGCCTCGGGGCCGTGCAGCGCCACCTCGCCGGGGGTCAGCCGGCAATTGACGTAAAATCGATCGGCCATGTCTGGTAGAATACGCCGCCTCGGGCGCCCGGTCATCGCCACGCGGTGCCCGCCGGCCTGTCGATCAGGAGGATCGCGGTCATGTCCTCGGCCACGAGCTCGGCCCAGTCAATGCGGCAACAACTCGACGACCTCGACACGCTGTTGCAGCGGATGCTCTCGCTCCCGATTAATCAGCTCGAAGACACTCCGTCGCCCCCCGTTCCGCCGCGACCGGATGGAGCGGTCCGAGCCGCCCCCGCCCGCGTCGACGCTCCAATGACGGCAACCACCGCCCCACCGCCGCCCGCCCCGGCACCATCGCCGCCGCGAATGCGCCTGCTCGCCGATTCCGGTCCCGTGCCGCCGCCGCCCGACACGGAACCGATCGGTTACGAGCGTGCGTTCACGATCAACCTCAACCCGCAGAACGGCAGTTCCGTGCTCGGCCCCCGCAGTCCGGCTCGTTGGCTGGACGCGGATCCGATGCCGCTGCCGACCCCGCCCCGTCCCGCTCCGCGACCGGTCACTCCGCCGTCGAAGCCGGGGCCCGAAACGATGCCGCAGCCGGTCGCGAAGGCGATCGTCTCGATCGAACCGCTGCCGAGCGCGGCGCCGAGTCCCGCGACTACGCCCCAAGTGCCGGTCAGCGAGTCGCTGCGGCCGTCGCCCGTCCATCGCCCGCGGACGCCGCTCGTCCTCTTACCGTTCGCCCTCGTGGAAAACATTTTTGACGCGATCGCTGGCGTGTTTGGCTCGCCGGGCGAATGGCTGGCCAGCTCGGCCGGCAAGAACCTGCTCGGCTACGTCGGCCTATTGATGCTCGGTGGCTGTGCGGCGTGGGGCGTGCTCGACTGGTTCGGTTGGACCCGCTAGGCCGATTCCCTACATTGGCCAAATGGGGGCCGGCGGCCGACGAACAACCCGTGGCGGCCCCCGCGTCCCGGTCCCCCGAGCGCCCCCGCACAATGTCGATGCCTTCGTCTTCCCCGGCCCCGGCACCGCATCCCAACGTCCGCGCGCAGATTCCGGACGTGCCGCCGAAGGTCGACGTATTCGCCGCCGTCCTCAGCTACCTCATCCCGGGCTTCGGCCAGATCTACCAGGGCCGCGTGGGTAAGGGACTGCTCTTTTGCGTCAGCCTCTACGCGCTGTTCTTTTACGGCATGTACCTGGGCCGCTGGAGCAACGTCTTTCTGGGCGACACCGCTTCCCGCTTTCCTGCCTGGAAACTGCCGGCGCTGGTGAACAACTTGTACAACCGGCCACACTTCGCGGGGCAGTTCTGGATGGGCATCGTCTGCTGGCCGGCGATCTATCACTACAACACCGACCCGCCGAATCAGCCGCGCGGCCCGATCGACAATCGCGAGGACTTCATCAAGAAGTTCGAGGCCGCGCCTGAAGAAAACGAACTCAATGCCCTGCAGCGGGACGGCGACA
>DATJGQ010000732.1:0-4533 GCA_035494815.1 Gemmataceae bacterium | reverse complement strand
CACGTTGGCCCAGTCGATCTTGAACCGGCCCGTTGCGTACAGGTGGTGGTCCCGGGCGTTCAACGTGCCGTTCAGGCCGGCCCCGTACGCGGCCCGCGGGACGTTGAGGTTTTCGTAACTGGCGAGGTAGATGATCCCGCCCATGCAATGGCGCTCGGATTCCGGGATGATGTACATTGGGGAATAGCCGCTGCGGCCGTCGAGATACTTCAAGTCACCGGCCCAACCGAATTCGTGAAAGGGCCGGACGACGTAGTCTTTCCCGGTGAAGTTGTTATTGCGGCCCACCCAGCCGGTGGGGGCAGAATTGAAATCGTTGGAAGAGGGGTCTGGTCGGCCGTTGACGGTGTTGGTCACGTCGTCCAGGTAGAGGGTGAACGCGGCTTCCTCGGCCGGGATTTTCGAATTCCACAAGCCGAACAGGTCGATGTCACCGCCGTGCTTCAGCTTGTCCTCGCCGAAGTAAAACACTTTCGTGGTGTCGTCGATGCGGACGGTGAACGTCCCAAGGCCGTGGCCGCCATTGGGGTCGAATTCCATCACATAGTGGTGCCACTCGGGGCCGGCGGGGAACGTGACGATGGAGCCCCAGCCGGCGCCGCCGTGGCCCTCGTAGTTCCCCAGGGTGCCCTCGGCCGAAACGTTGATGCGCTGCCCTTCGCCTTTGACCCGGATGCTGCTGACCCGCAGCGCGAGCGTGCTGGGTTCGTGCCAGCTTTTGGCGAGCTTGCTCGTCCAGCCGAAGCGGGTCGAGCTGCCTTGGTCGCTGGGGACTTGAAACCACCCCTCCGACCGCAGTTTGTCGGCGAAGTGGAGCATCCGGTCGCCGTAGTCGTAGCCGTAGTAGGAGGTCCCGATCGCCTGGCCGGAGCGGCCGCCGACGCAGCCGCCGGTCCGGCCGCCGGCGGGGCGATATCCGTAATCCTGGGTGACGGTCACGGGCTGGTGCGGGCTGACGTTGTTGACGCCGAAGAACGTGGAGCCGGTGGGATCGGTGTCGAAGAAGGCCGTGCGCGTGTGCGCCGCCGCCAGCGGGTGCGGCACGGGGAAGCCGGAGATTCTCGTGTAGGTCAGGTCGTCCAGCCACAGCGTGCTGGCGGCCGGGCTGCCGGTCCGACCGGTGACGATCCCGAAGCGATTGAAACCCTTCTGCGACAGCGCTTTTCGCTGCTCTTGTGTCAACGCGAGTACGGAGGATGAGCCGCCGACGCTCAGCGTCAGTTGGCCGCAGCGGTTTTCCCCTCCGGTCGGGGCGTAGGTCAGCGACCATTGGAACGGCTTGCCGCCGGCGATCGCTACGGGCGCGCCATCGACGAACGAGGCGCCAGTATGGCCGACGGCGACGCGAAGGGTGGCGCCCTCCTGCCGCCAGCCGAGGAACGCGTCCGGAGCGGCGTGGGGGGCGGCGTAGGTGGTGGAGTTGAACCAGCCGAGCGTGGCATTGCCGCCGGTCGCGGTGAACATGCACCAGCCCGTGGCGGTCAGCGGAGTTTCCACGTCCAGCAGCCGCGACTGACCGGCGACGTTGTCGGCAAACCAGGAGATGCCGCTATCGGAAACCGAGCCACCGATTTCGCCGGGGGCGCAGCCGGCGGGCGCGAGGTGGTTCTCCCTGGAGTAGCCGTAATCGGTGCCAGGGTGTGCGGAGCGATTGTCCTTTTGCTCCCAGTTCGCGTCGCGGTCGAAATCTTCCGCGACCCGGTAAGGATTGCTGACCACTTCGCTCGGTTTGGACGTCGGCGCCGCCGCGACCGGCGGACCGCCCTCGGGCCTCCGCTTGATCCGCTCGAGCATCGCCGCTTCCTGTCTCGCCCGTTTCTGCTCTTTAAACTCTCGTTTGGTCATACCGGCCGCTTCCCACTTGCGGGGAGCTTTTTCGTCCGGCGTCGGCTCAGGCTTCCCCGGCGCGGCGGGCTCGGTGGTTGGCGGCTGGGCGGCCGCCGGCCTCGATCGGACCGCTCTCGCGGGTCGGGTCGTCGCCGGCTGAGACCACGCCGGCAAAACCACCTGGGCCGCCATCAGGACGACCAACACGTGCAACGCCTTTTTGGCGGGATGAATCACTTGCGTCTCCAGAAGCTGCGCTGGGCGCCAAATTCGAAGCGGTGAAACGCTAGATTCTCTCCACCCGGCCGCTTCTTCCAATTGATACGCGCAATGCGTCCCGATATTGCCCGGCTCGCGTCACAACGGCGGCCGCGACACGGCTACGGAATTGCCGTCCGCTCACCCCTTGAAACGAAAGAACACCAGGAACGCCGCCACGGCCATGAGCGCGAAGGCGGCGTAGTAGTTCCAGGTGAGCTTCTGGTCGGGGAAGAAGTTGACGACGAAGACGCTGAAGACCGCCAGCGTGATGATCTCCTGCATGATCTTGAGCTGGCCGACGGTGAGGCCCGCCTGTTCGCCGAGGCGGTTGCCGGGGACCTGGAAGCAGTACTCCAGCAGGGCGATGCCCCAACTGATCGCGACGATCATCGCGATCGATACGTGCTTCGACTGGGGGAACCACTTCAGGTGGCCGTACCAGGCGAAGGTCATGAAGACGTTCGAAACGACGAGGAAGAGGGCGGGAGTGATGACGTTCATCAGTGGTTCTCGACACGTCCCATAACGGGAACCGGGCACCGATCATGCGCCGGGGCCGGCGCGTCGGTTGATCGGCTGCTGATCGTATATCGGCTGGTCCGCCCGACGGCCGGGGTTCTTCAAACCCGCCTTACTCCTTTGGCCCGATGTAGGACCGCGAGACGACCACGTCATCGAACCACGCGCGGTTCACCTTGCGCGGGTCCTTCACGTTGTTCTGCTTCGGGGCGAGGTCGGTGATGTAGTCGAGCAGCCAGACGCCGTTCACCTTGAGCTTGGGGTCGGTGCGCCACTTGAAGTCGCCCCAGCGGCCGACCTCCTTACCGTCGATCCACATGGCCTGCTCGCCGTCGGCCTTGTCGGGGGCGGAGTTGCACTTGAGCATGATCTCGACGCAGATCCAGCGGTCGGTCGGGATTTGCTGCGGCTGCTTGGGGGCGAAGGAGTTGCCCCAGTACTTGCCGTCCGGCGATTTCTTCATCTCACACCAATAGCTGTAGAAGTTCCACGCGCCCGGCGGCGGGTACTTGCCCCAGAAGCCCCAGGGCTCGACGCCGGTGGAGAAGCGCTCGTCGCCGCGCGGGCGCTCGCCGGCGCCGCCCTGCGGGTAGCGGGTCGGGGGGTTATAGCCGACGAGGTGGAAGAAGTGGTGGACGTAGCCGTGGTCCTTCTCGAATTTCACATAGAAGCGGACGTGGCACTCGTCGAGGCCTGAGTCGAGCATCTTGTAGAGGTGGCCGCCGGTGTCCTTGCCAAGGGTGGCGGTGACCTGCAGGCACTTGCCGTGAGCGTCGCCGCTCGGGCCGCCGTCCACGATCTGGATGACGCCGGGCGCGTCGCTGACGTCGTCCCACCGCTTGCGATCGAAATGGTTGAAGTCTTCGGCGAAGACGACGTCGGCCTTCCGGGCAGGCGATGACGATGGTTTGGCTTCGTCGGCCAGGGCATTCGACCGAGAGGCTCGCGAGAGCAGCAGGGCGGACAGAACCGCCAATGCGATGAGGGAATAGCGCATGGGTCCTCCGGGCTGAGGGCACGTATCGCGCGCGAGCCTGTGGATCGTGGCGAACGGGGAGACGCGCGGGGCGAAGGAGCGTGCCGGCAGCCCTATTGACAGTTGGGCCAGCGCGGCCGTTGAACCGAAGCCAACGGATGAGGGCCAATGCGCCGAGCTACGGAAGTGTACCGGCGATGCGGCCGGAGTGGCCGGACGAGTCGGTGTAGGTGAGCAGGAGGCGGGCGCCGTGGAAGTCCGGGTCGCCGGCGTAGCCGTCGAGGCGGCCGCGGACGTTGAGCTTGTTTCCCTGGACGTTGGCGGTGCCGCTGAAGTGGTCGCCGTCGAGGGTGAGGTTGGGCGCGACCAGGTTCAGTTTTCGGCCGCCGCTGCCGGCGACAACGACATCGGCGTTGATGTGGATCCCGCCCGGGCTCACGTCGGCCGTGCCGGACCCTTCGTAGTAGCCGCTGACCGTGACCGTGTAGCCGCCATCGGTCTTTTTCGGCTGCTTGCCCGCTCCGGTCAGCAGTGACGGACCGAGAGCGATGGCGGCCACAACCGCTCCGATGATCCCGAAAACCAACCGCTTTCGCGCCGCCACTACGTGCCGCCTCCCCGTCTGGAGTTGATGTCGGACTGGATTATCCCCGACTTCGATGAGATGCCTGTGAGACGTAACACAGTGTAAGAATGTTCGACGCGGAACGACAACTTACCTCGATCCATCACGCAAGCGGGCCAACGTGCCGGGCGGCCTCATCCGAGCGATAACTTTCGGCGTGAACACGCTTTATTGCGCTACGAACGTGCCGCCGCGGTGGCCGAGATAGGCTGCCCTGTCGCTGGTGTGCTGGTGATGACTGAGGAATCAATTGTGGGCGCGGTGCCCAGTCGATCGGACCACGATTTAGCGGCTAAGTGCACGATGAACGTCGAGCCGCGGCCAA
>DATJGQ010000731.1:0-5798 GCA_035494815.1 Gemmataceae bacterium | reverse complement strand
GACCGGGCGCGACGGTCCCCTGTGTGCCGCGCTCGGACTGATCCTCGGCGGGACGGCGGGCAACTTGTTCGACCGCGTCGTGTTCAACGGCGTCCGCGACTGGATGCACTTTTATTGGTTCGAGTGGCCGGTGTTCAACTTCGCCGACTGCTGCCTGGTCTGCGGGGCGGGGCTGCTGCTGTTGCAGGCGTTCTGGGCGCCGACGCACCGGGCGAAGCCGGAAGCCGAGGCGGTCGCGGAGCTTCCCGCGGTCGCCGAAATGAAGTGCTAACGGCCCGCCGGCTGCATACTATTTCTTCTCCATCGCTCGCTTGACCGCGGCGCCCAAGTCGGCCGGCGTGGCGGCCACCTCAATCTTCGCCTTCTTGAGAGCGACGATCTTTTCCGCGGCCGTGCCGCTGCCTCCGGAGATGATCGCGCCGGCGTGACCCATCCTTTTCCCGGGCGGGGCGGTCTGACCGGCGATGAACGCCGCGACCGGCTTCTTGACGTGCTTCGTCACGTATTCCGCAGCCCGCTCTTCCGCCGTGCCGCCGATCTCGCCGATCAAAAGGATCGCCGTCGTCTGCGGGTCGTTCTGGAACATCTCCAAGAGTTCGATCTGGTTCGTCCCCGGGATCGGGTCGCCGCCCATGCCGACACACGTCGATTGGCCAAGACCGAGCGCCGTCAGCTGGTGCACGGCTTCGTATGTCAACGTCCCCGACCGGCTAATCACGCCGACCGATCCCGGCTTGTGGATGTAGCCGGGCATGATGCCGATCTTGCACTCGCCGGGCGTGATCACGCCGGGGCAGTTCGGTCCGACCAGGCGCGTTTGTGGAAAGCCGGCCAGGAACCGCTTGACGCGGGCCATGTCGAGGACCGGAATCCCTTCGGTGATGGCGACGATGACGCGGATGCCGGCGTCGGCGGCCTCCATGATCGCGTCGGCGGCGCCGCCCGGCGGGACGAAGATCATTGACGCGTCCGCCCCCGTCTTGTCCACCGCCTCGGCGACCGTGTGGAAAACCGGCAGCGACGCGCCCGATTCCTTGCCGGTCCAGGTGGTGCCGCCTTTTTTCGGCGTGACGCCGGCGACGAACCTCGTGCCGTACTTGAGGCACTGGTCGGTATGGAACCCGCCCACGGAACCGGTGATGCCCTGGCAGATGACGCGGGTGTTCTTGTTAACGAGGATGCTCATGTGGGTATCCGTCTCGGCTCCGGAAGTTTGTCGCAGAACACGACCAGAATGAAAGTCACGATCGGTCCGAGGAATAACGACGCGACCCACCAGCCGAGGCCGCTGCGGTTTTTCGACTGGGCCAGTCCGGCGTTGACGAGCGATAACGTGCCCCACCCGACGTAAAAACTCGGCTCTTCGACGACGCGGACGGTCGTCTGTGCCAGGATGGGATCCATTGTTTGCCTCCTATCCGGGCCGGGCGAAGAACTCGGAAACGCGGCAGCGGAACTCGGGCAGCACGTCGCCGCCGGTCAACTCGTCCGCTTCGTCCAGTACCTGGTGAATCTTGCCCGGCTCGTGCACCGACACGAACCGGTCTTCGGGATCAACCAGCCACACCATCGGGACGCCTAACCGCAAATACTCTTCGAGTCGCCGCATGATCTTTTTCTCGCGATCCGTCGGCGATCGGACCTCGACCAACAGCCGCGGCGGCGCGTCGGAATACTTTCGCGGCATCGTGTCTAACGTCTGGTCATCGACGTAGTAGCAGACATCCGCCCCGCGGACCGTATCGGGCTCTCTTTCCACGATAGGCCCTGTGTCGTTTGAGCACACGTAGCCTTGCCGGCGTGCGGCGGCATAATTTCCGAGAATGCGTGCCACGTTTCCGCACACGAATCCGTGTGGCTTCATGGGCGGGGGCAATTCGATCACCTCCCCTCGTTCCAGCTCGAACAACTTCCCGGCATTCTCCGGCCTGTGGACGAAGTCGAAAAACTCGTCCGCGGTCAATTGCTTGGTTGTCGCTGTTGCCATGACCGTCCTCCGTGCTGTTAGGCCTTCGCCGCCGCGACCACCTTCTGTGCGGCTTCCGTCAGCCCGTTCGCCGCGATGATGTTCTTGCCGCTCTCGGCCAGGATCTTCTTGCCCTGCTCGACGTTCGTCCCCTCCAGCCGCACTACGAGGGGGACGTGAAAGCCGACCTCGTCAAATGCGGCCAGGATCGCCGCCGCGATCGTGTCGCACTTCATGATCCCGCCGAAGATGTTAACGAGCACCGCCTTGACGTTCTTGTCCGCCAGCAGGATGCGGAACGCCTCGGTCACCTGGTCCTTGTTCGCGCCGCCGCCGACGTCGAGGAAGTTCGCCGGCTCGCCGCCGTGGTACTTGATGATGTCCATCGTGCCCATCGCGAGACCGGCCCCGTTGACCAGACAGCCGATCGTACCGTTGAGCTTAATGAAGCTCAGCCCGCTCTTGGCCGCCCGCAACTCGGCGGGGTCCTCCTCGGTCACGTCGCGGAGGGCTTCGACGTCCGGATGGCGGAAGAGGGCGTTGTCGTCGAACGTCATCTTGGCGTCGAGCGCGATCACGTCGCCCTTCGGCGTCACGACCAGCGGATTGATTTCGGCGAGCGAGCAGTCCTTCTCCAGGAAGACTTTGCTGACCGCCTGCATGATCTTTTCGGCGGCCGGCGCCTGCTCGGGCGTGAAGCCGAGGGCGTATGAAAGCCGGCGGCCCTGAAACGGTTGCAGGCCGACCTCCGGCGAGACCGGCGTCTTGAGGATCTTCTCGGGCGACTTGGCCGCGACCTCCTCGATGTCCACGCCGCCCTCGGCCGACGCCATCATTACCGGCAAGCCGCGCTCGCGGTCGAGGACCATGCCGAGGTAGTACTCTTTGGCGATGTCCGCCGCGTCCTGCACGAGCACCTTCGAAACCTTCTGTCCCTCGGCCCCGGTCTGCTTGGTGACGAGCGGGTATTTGAACATGACTTCGGCGATGCTCTGCACGTCCTCGCGCTTGGTCAGGTACTTGACTCCGCCGAAGTCTTTGCCGCTGTCCTTGAACTTGCCCTTTCCGCGGCCGCCGGCGTGGACCTGCGCCTTGAGCACGACCGGCTTGCCGCCCATCTTGTCAAACGCGGCCACCGCCTCGGCCGGGCTCGACGCCACGATGCCCTTCGGCACCGGCGCCCCGGCGGCGGCGAGCAGTTCTTTAGCTTGGTATTCGTGGATTTTCATGGGTAGGTGACCGCGCGTGGAATGGGAAGCACGGCGTTTTTATAGAGGGGGTCGGACGTTTGACAGCGCGGCGGGGCTGAATCATGATACCGTCATGAATGGTCGCGCCCCATTCAGCCGCGTGGCCTTGGCCTGTCTGTCAGTAGGCCTTGTCACCTGCGCGCTGACCGTTCTCGCCTATCCTGTCGCGGCGGATCGAATCCCCTGGTTGTCGCTGTCACTGGTTACTACCTTGGGCCTTTTCGGACTGTCCGCTACCTGGGTTCTGGGCCTCTGGGCGCTGCGCGTATTGTCTTCGCCCTCCGGAGGATTGCGCGGAAGTGGCGCCGCGACGTGGGGAATCGCGCTGGCGACGATCGTGGCGGGAGGCGGGATGTTGTTCTTGCCGGTCTGTCAACAGGTTCACGCCGCCGGGACCCGGGCGCTCAGACTCAATCGCATGCAGCAGATCGGCATGGCGATGCTCAACTACAACGACGCGAAAGGACACCTGCCACCGGCGGCGATCCGTGCGGCGGATGGCCGCCCGCTCTTGAGTTGGCGCGTCGCCATACTGCCGTTCCTCGGCGAAGACGCGCTGTACGAGCGCTTTCACCTCGACGAGCCGTGGGACAGCGCCCATAATCTGACGCTCCTAGCATCCATGCCCGACATCTACAAATATGCCCTCATTTCACAGGCACCGCGCGATTCAACTTACTTTCAGGTGCTGGTGGGACCCGGCACGGCGTTTGAGCGCGACGGCTTGAGGTTCCCGCAAGACTTCCCCGACGGGATGTCGAACACGATCACGGTTGTCGAAACAGCCGAAGCGGTGCCATGGACGAAACCAGCCGACCTCGCCTACGACCCGAACGGCCCCATCCCGGCTATGGGGGCCGTCATACCCGGAAGCAATTATTCGAGGCACGCGACGATTTTTTGCGTAACGCTCGCGGAGGGGTCGTCTCGCTCCCTGGACCGCAAGATTTCGGAAGCGACGCTCCGCGCTTTAATCAGTAGGAACGGAAATGACGCCGTGGTAGTTCCGTGACCACGGTCGGCCAACTCACTGCTGCACGATCGCCAATAAGAAATACGCGGCGAGGCCGACGACCAACACATCGAGTATGAGCGCGATGTAAAAATGCCGGTGAGCTGCGGGCGGCAGTTCACCGTGGAACGCCGCGACATAGAGCAGCAATCCCAACGAGTACAAATGGCACAGCGGCGGGCAGGCGAGCAGACCGATCAACGCCGCGCGGTACGCGAACCTCACTAATCGCTCGCCCGATGTCTCCGACGGGAATTCGTCGGGGCCGGAATCGGGCTCCTCCGGATCGCCGGCCTGTTCCGCGAGTTGCGGGTCGATCGGCTCGGCGTGTTCGCCCAAGACTTGCGCCGCCCGCTCCAGATCGCTCTCCCGGACCTGCACCTTAACGTAGTTGACGGCCCCACTGAAGAGTGGGTCGGCGGTGAGGGTGAGCTCATCGGCGACCCACGCGGAGATGCCGGCGGCGTCGAGCGAATTGCGGGCAATGGCCGCCTCGGTGACGCTGGCGTAGCGGGCGACGGTGCGGAGGTCGTCGGGCATTCAGTTGATCTCCACGGTTACTACCCCGACGCCAAAGCGATGGACGGGAGTCGCAAGCCTCGCCTGCGCGTCGGGTCGAAAGACTATTCGCCACCCATGCGGATGACCATGCGCTCGCCACTGCGAAATGTCTCCGCGACGAGCCCCGTCCGATGGCTGCGGATCGTGACCGCCCCGTGGGGCCAAGTGCCGAGGTAGCGCGCACCACGGGCGGCGTACAGATCGGCGACCGCGGTCGGCCACGGGGGCGGGCCCTGGCACGCAATCACGAGCCGCGGCTTCGCCCACGCGCCGAGCGCCGGCGTGTTCGCGACTTTGCTGCCATGATGAGGCGCCATCATGACGTCCACCGGCCGCGGCGGCATCGCCAATACCCGCTCCAGGCCCGCGCCTTCCAGGTCGCCGGTCAGCAATATCGAATGACCGGCATGTCGGACGAGCAGCACCAGGCTACGGACGTTCTCCACGCCCGGCGGGCCGTCCGACGGCGGGTGCAGTACCTCAAACGTCACGTCGCCAGCGGTCAGCACATCGCCTGCGGTGACGATCCTCGTCGGGACTTTCGCCCGCTCGATGACGTTGAGCGCCTCACGAACGCCCGGCGTCGTCTTGTCCGCGAAAGTCGGTGTCAGGACGACGCGGCCGATGCGGAAGCAGTCGATGAGCGCGGGCAAGCCGTTGAAGTGGTCGAGGTCGGCGTGCGAGAGCAGTACGTCGTCGATTCGCCGAATCCCGCGGTGCCACAAGTATGGCGCGACAATTCGCCGCGTCAGGTCCGGGCCGTTGAGGGCGCCGGCGTCGTAGAGGAGCGTGCGGCCGTCCGGCGTCTCGATGACCGTGCAGCCGCCGTGGCCGACCGCCAAGAACGCGACCCGCAATTCGTCCGCGGCCGGTCGCAGCGATCCGCCGGCCAGTCCCACCGCGAGCCAGCCGAGGCCGGCCAGGCCCAGCCCGGCGGCGTCGAGGACGGCGTTGTAGCGCAGCGTCCCGTAGACCCCGACGACCAGGCCCGCCACCGTGGCCACCATCG
>DATJGQ010000730.1:0-5019 GCA_035494815.1 Gemmataceae bacterium | reverse complement strand
CCGGCCTGCAGTGCTTCCTCCTCCGTGGCCTGACTGGCGTACGCGGTGACGATCAAGGCGACCGTGCTCGCCCGCAATCGCCTGATCGACCGGCATACCTCAAGCCCGCTCATGCCCGGCATCTTCAGGTCGAGCAGGGCGACGTCGTAGGCGTTGCGCCGGACCAGTTCGATTGCCGTCGGGCCGTCCGTGGCGGTATCGACGCGGTAGCCGAGATCGGTGAGGATGTCGGAAAGGTTCCGACAGATGTCCGGATCGTCGTCCACGACAAGGATCGAACCGGTCGGCGTCATCAGTTCGGGTCCTCGCCGGGGGGAGCGGTCGCCAGCCGAACCGTAAACGTCGTCCCTTGCCCGGGGGTGCTTTCGAGACGTAGCCGGCCCCGATTCTTTTCCAGGACCGCTTTGGCGATCGCCAGCCCGAGCCCGAGTCCCCGAGCCTTGGTCGAATAAAGTGGTTCCATGACTTTCGCCAGTTGCTCGGGCGGGATGCCGACGCCGGTGTCCGCGACGGCGACTTCAACGGCGTCGTCCAGGGCCGTCGCGCTGACGGACAGCACGCCGCCTTGTGGCATCGCCTCGTACGCATTTCGGAACAGATTCGCGAATACGATGCGGACCTGATCGAGATCGATGTCGACCGGCGGCAAGCCGTCGGGCAGGCGCAGATCGGTGCGAATGTGGGCGGGCGGCGGGTTGAACTCGAGCGCCTCGCGAACGCAACGCACGACCGGAGTCGGGCTCGCGTTCGGCACGGGCATCTTCGCGAAGCTCGACAGCGCCGTGATGACGCCGTCGGCGAGCACGACATGTCGCTCGATCCGGGCGAGATGTTCGGCCGTCTTTTCCGGCGTCGGATTGCGAGCGTTGAGAAGGTAGTAGACCGACGTCTTGACGACGTTCAGCGGGTTGCGCAGTTCGTGGGCGACCCCGCCGGCGACCTGACCGATGGTCGCCAGCCGCTCGCTCCGCTGCTGCCGGGCCAGGTACTCCGTCTGGTAGGCGTCCTCAATGATGGCGAGGTCCAGGTCGAGCAGCGTGTTCAGCGAACGGCCGACTTCGGCCGCTCGGCCGCTTCCGATAGCGACCTGGTCGAGCGCCCGCAACAGCCCGCGGCGGAGCCGGCTCAGCGCGACGTTGGTGAACACCTGATCGAGCCCGATCTCCACGTGCCGCCATCCCACGCGCCACCGCCGGGCGACGTAGTCCTGATCGTATGGCCCGACGAGCAACTCGCGGACCCACGTCCGCAACGTCCCCTTAAGGCGTTCGATCTGGGCCGGGCCGCCGGTAATCACCCGTCGCGCCTCCGGATGCCGATCGATCTCGGCATAAAAGTCGTCCACGAGTGGGATCAGGAAGGGTTCAAGAGCGTCGGCGACCGACCGCACGCGACCGGCGTCTTCGTCGGTCCAGCCGACGTATTGCTGCAACTCCTGATACCGCCGGTAGAGCGCGTCGGGTGCCATGCCCGCCTCGGCCGCAAGGAACCGCCGGACACGCCGGACCGCGTCAGCCGTGGGGTTCAGCAAAGCGCGGACGAGAGACTTCAGAATGCCGGACAGTGTACAGCCATGCTAGTCGTCGCGCGGGCAGTTTGGAAGGACGAAGCGAAGGAGTGAGTCACGAGGACGCCGCCGAACCCGTCTCCGAGTTGCCTCAATCATGCTTCTCCAGCCGGCTCGATCCTTGCCGCGCCGGCCGCTCACTCCGCGGCTTGGAGCGTCACCCGAACGTCCGAGCGCTCGCCGGCCCGAACGATGGTCAACGTCACCGTGTCGCCGACCTTGTAACGCTCGAGGAACGACGCCAGGTCTTTGCCGTGGGCGACGGCTTGGCCGTTGACGGCCACGATCACGTCGCCGAGAACGATTTGGCCCGACTCGTCGCGCCGGGTTCCGCGGATTCGCGCGCGCGCGGCCGCACTATCAGGCATCACTTTGATGACTAACGTCCCCTCATCGACGCCGACCTTGCGGGCGAGTTGATCCTCGGCGACCTGCACGCCGAGGCGCGGACGGACGACCTTGCCGTGTCGAATCAGTTGTGGCACGATCTCGTTGATCTCGTCCACCGGGATCGCGAATCCGATCCCTGCGAACGCCCCGGACGGGCTGATGATAGCGGTCGTCATCCCGATCAGGCGGCCGGAGCTGTCGAGGAGCGGGCCGCCGGAGTTGCCCGGGTTGATCGCCGCGCTGGTTTGAATGACCCCATGAATCGGGCGGCCGTTGGCCGATTCGATCTCGCGGCCGAGCGCGCTAACGATCCCGTTGGTCATGGTTTGGTCCAACCCGAACGGGTTACCGATGGCGTAGGTAACTTGACCGACCTTCAAGTCGTGAGACGTACCCATCAGAATGGGGCGGAGTTTTTCCTTGGGTGCGTCGATCCAGAGCACGGCCATGTCCTTGTCCGGGTAGGCCCAGATCTGGCGGGCGCGGTAGGTAGAGTGGTCGGCCAAGATCACCTGGGCGGCGTCGGCACCCTCGACGACGTGGTAGTTGGTCACGATGTGTCCGGCGTCGTCCCACACGAACCCCGAGCCCGTCCCCGTGGGGATGCTCTTGAGATCAAGGCTGAACGGACTCTGTTGCTCCGCCAGGTTTGTGACGTGGACGACGGCGGGGGATGCATTCTGGTAGATCGAAATGTTTGTCGTTTCTTCGGCGGCCAGTTGTCCGCGTGCGGCGACGGGGCGGGGCTGCGCCTCGGGGTTCAGCCCGACGCCGCCGCGAGGCCAGAACCACCACGCCGCGCAAGCGGCGCCCACGAGCAATATCAACAGGAATCCCACGAAAACGCTAAGTGAACGGCCTGAGGACGGGCGGTCATACGATGCGTTCATGGAGTGACCTCATGTGATTCCGTCGGAGTAACGCGCGCCACTGGCGCAGGATCGCGATCAGACATGGTTGTGCCCCGAGGCGTGGCCGTGTGCGCGGTGCGGCCTTACGCCCGTGCCGAACATGATTAGCCTCCGGTTGCCGCCGGTGGCGTCTTCATCGGCGGCCCCGCCGGCTGAGCCTCGGCCGTCTGGGCTTGCCGCCGACGCAGCGCCTCCACGATCAATTCGGCGTTGTGCCGGACGGTCAAGCGTGGCCCGTTGAGGACGAGGTCATAATTTCGGGGGTCGCATGGGTCCTGGGAAAAGTGGTCTTGGACGAAGTCAGTTCGTTCTCGGTCGATCGTCCGGACTTGCCCGGCCGCTTCCTGTTCGGAAATCTGGTGCTGGCGGGAATAAACGGTGACGCGCTCGCGCAGGCGACCCACCAGGCGGACCCGCAGGGTCGTCTCCGGGCGGAGGATGAAGGCGGCGCCGCGGCCGACGATCACGGATTCCCCATGGACACCCAGCGCGAGCACGACCTTAACCAGGTGATGGACGTACCCGCTCTCCGTCACAAGCGGCTCCCAGACGCTACCACCCGGCGCCGAGAGGAACGCCTCGGCCATCTCCAACAGCAAGCTCTGCTGGTGTTCGTCCACGCTTTCGAGCAGGCTCGTCCGTAGACCCATGTCCTGAGCGATCCGCTCCAGGAGTTCGTGATCGTAGACGGGCCAGCTCAGCAGGCGGCCGACCTCTTGCGCGATCAATGTGCCTTGCGTGCCGACCTCGCGCGACAATGCAACTGTGAAGGCCGCGGAAGATGGCTTTGGAGAGTGGCGCCGGGCGGCGGCTTGCCGCCGGGCCTCCCAATGCCGACACGCCCGATCGACGAGATCCGACACCACTTTTCCCCGCGAATATCCCGACCGATTCTCGTGGTCCATTGACAACCTCATGAGGCTCGTAGTTACAGGCAGGCAGTCGCGACCACGCCGTCGTCCGCGCACGGGTCCGGTCGGGCGGCCTACCACAGGCCGCCAAACGTAATCGTTTGGCGGCCCAGATAGTAGACGACGCAGTCCAGGGTTAAAGCGACGACACCCACGAGGATGGCGACGGACCCGAGTCGGTAGTCGAGCGAGCGTCTCCGCGACTGCACCCAATCAATGAATCCCAGCACGAGTGCGGTCAGGCTGAGGACGATTCCCATCGGGACCCACCAGTAAAAGGCCCCACCCAGAATGCCGAGCAGAATGGAACCGTAACTCAGTCCGCGCGTTGTCGGCGCCGCTTTGTCGGCGTTACTCATGGCTTTCCCCTCCGGAAAAGCAAAGACGGATGGCCGACGAATACTTCGCCGGTTCACTCAATGACCCAGACGGCCAGTCCCTTGCCGGCGCGAACCAGTTCCTCGCCGACATGGATTCCGAAAAGGCGCCTGAGGCCAAAAAAACAATGTCGCCCGACGGCGACGGTGCGGTAGTTCTTTTCACGGGCGATCTTGAGGACGTCATGGGCGATGTTCTTTGGATCGAGCGGCTCATCGAAACGCACGAGCCGGGCGGTCACGTCAACTTTGTGCTCGATGAGGGGTCTCTGCAGACGCCGGAGAAGCGCCTGGCCGTCTTCGACGGCCTCCCGTTCCTTCTCCAGGTAGGCCCGTTCGCGCTCCTCGGACACCCGCTCTTCGATCTCCGGGTCGTCGGAGCCGCCCCATTCGAGCATCCGCGGGGGTAACTCGAGGTGGACGAGCGCAACGTCAAAGCCCTGCTCCCCGCCCACCAGGTCGGCGACGTAGTTCACCGCCCGGCGCGACGCGGGTGATGCGTCCAAAGCGACAAGGATTCGCTTGCTGTTCTGCATCGACTTCCTTTCACAGACCACGGTCCAGGCCGAACGATTCAACCCGGCTCGCATCCCGAGGACGATCTGGCGCGGGTGCGGGCGGCGCGGGAGGCGGTCGGTCCCGACGTTGAGCTGTACGTGGACGCCAACGGCGCATACAGCCGCAAACAGGCGCTGGCCCAGGCCGACGCCTTCGCAGGTTTGGCCGTGACTTGGTTCGAGGAGCCGGTTTCCTCCGACGATTTGGCCGGGTTGCGGCTGTTACGCGATCGCGGGCCGGCGGGGATGGAAATCGCGGCCGGGGAGTACGGCTACGACTTGGTGTACTTTCGCCGGATGCTCCAG
>DATJGQ010000729.1:0-3884 GCA_035494815.1 Gemmataceae bacterium | reverse complement strand
CGTCGAGTCGAGATAGCAGTTTCGTACTCGCGGGTAGGACCGCGAGACAGACGGCCGCGCCCCCCGCGGCGCCGCCGACGGCGAGCCCCACCCAAAGCGGCAACGGGAGCGGGTACGCCGCGGTCGCGACGCACGCCAACGCCAGGAGCACGAGTAATCCGCTCAATCGGTCGAGCAACACACTCAGAAGCGCCCCCGTACGGCGACCGGTCCCGGCATTGAGATAAACCGCCCGCACCGCGTCCCCGCCGATGGACGTAGGCAGAAGCAGGTTGAAGAACATGCCGACGAAGTAGAGTGCGGCGAACCGCCCGAGCGAGTCGCGAAACCCGAGCGGCCGGGCCAGCCACTGCCACCGCAGCGCACTCAAAACTTGCGTGCCGAGGAAGAGCCCGAGCGCCGCCAGCCAATAGTCCCAGCGCATGCCGCGAAACGCGGCCGCGACCTGCTCCGAATCTAGCCGCGACGCCAGCCCGCCCAGAATGGCAATGCTCACCGCAAATCTCAAGATCGCGCGCGCAAAACGAGGGGCACGGGCCGTCAACGTCTTCGCGATTTCGGCATTCTCCTCACTCATGGCTGGTCACTTGGAGGTCAAGTGTCAGAGGCTCCATCCCGTATTGGCTGAACGACCACTGCGGCCCGTCGAGCAGGTCCGCGACGAGCCGATACTTGCCGGGCCGCAGCGGCGCGACCGCAAGCGTCAGATCGATGTAGCGACCGGGGCTGACCTCCGCAACGAACAAACCGGCCCGTTCCACTTGCACGACCGTCAATGATTCGTCGAAGACCAGGAACCGGACGTGCACGCCGGTGCCGGTTCCCGGGAGCAATCGCCAAACCTCGGGCGACAGATTTTGGGCTCGCACATGCAGGGCCGTCGGCCTACCGGCCGCGACTTGCATTTCTGTAGCTGGCCTCTGTGAGGCCGGCCGCGGGTCGCTAGGGTCGCGACTCGCAGAGTCGTGGCCGGCCTCACAGATGCCAGCTACAGAAGACCGAACCGGGCCCAGCCACTCCAGCGCCCCGCGGCAGCGTCCGGGGCAATACTCGTGAACCGCCCATTGCCGGAACGTATCGCGACTGTGACTCATCCGCTGCGCCGTCAACCACCGCTCGTACAGGTCGAAGAACTGGGTCATCGCCCGTGTCGGCCCGACCGCGACGTGACCATAACGCAGCCCGAGTTGTCCGCGCGCTTCAGACAAGGGCGTATCGGTCGTCAGCAACAGGATGACGCCGGCCGCCAGTCCGGTGCGGTCCACGCCCTGACGGCAATGGACGATGAGCGGATATTCCGCGCGATCGATGACGTCGACGAGTTGACGCAATTCGTCCGGCGGCGGCAACCGGTTCGCCGAAAATGTGACGTCTTCCTGAGTTATGTCGAGATCACATGTGGCCCGCGCCTCGCCCTGATACCAGTCAAAGTCCGTACAGCACCCGCGCAGATTGACGACCGTGCGGACGCCGTGTTCGCGGACGCGTTTGACGAACTCGTCATGGCTCAGTTGGGCGCAGCGATAGACGTGACCGGGCAGGAGTGTGCGCCAGTTACTGGCAAAATAGATGCGATAGACTTCGAACCCGATCGTTACCACGCCGAAGAGGAGCAACCCCCGGAGCGTCCAGGCGGCCGCGCGGCGAGATCGTGAGAGCCAACCGGGCATCCGAGCATCCCGTCCGTGGGAGCAATGAGGCGAGCGCACGCCCGCCGCGGCCGCATGATGCCAGATTGGCCAATATCCGGGTAGGTCAAACGGCGTTGATCGGCGCCGTGACGACGGCCCGGTGGGTGAACCGTCGGCGATTGCGGAAACCAAAAACCGTGCACGGCCCCGGCGATCCCATACATTAGTTGGCACAACAGCGAAGAGAGGGTGAGCCGATGAGAATATCCGCGTGTGCGACGGTTGCTGTCTCACTGTCTGCTTTTGTCGCGGCGGCGGTTTTCGCGGCCGACCCCGTCGCCAAGCCCGCGGCCAGGTACGAAGGTACGGACACACTTCTGCGCCCCGAAGGCTACCGCGAGTGGGTCTTCGTCGGCAGTTCGTCCGGCCTCCGCTACGACAAGGACGACGGCAAGCCGCAGTCCGACAAGCCGGAGTACAAGAATGTCTACATCGACCCGGCGTCGTACCGCGAGTACGTGAAGACGAAGACGTTTCCACAGGGGACGATCTTCGTGCTCGAGTCTGCCTCCGGTGAAACCAAGAACGAACCGGGCCTGCGCGGCTCGTTCCAGAAGGAGTTCGTCGGCCTGATCGCCGCGGTGAAAGATCGCGAGCGGTTCACGGACGGCTGGGCCTATTTCCGCTTCACCGACAAACCCGGGACGCTGCTCGACAAGGCCAAGCCGTTCGCGAAGTCGGCCTGCTTCGACTGCCACCAGCAGAAGGGGGCGGAGGACAACGTTTTCACGCAGTTCTACCCCGTTTTACGGGCCATTTCGAAAAAATGACGGATGCCGAATGTGCTAGAGTTGTGCGGGAAACTCTGGCCAAGGCGTACCACCATGAACGGCACGGTCATCTTCGGCGTCTGCCTGGTCGCGTCCGGGCTCTTTTTCAACGGTTACGGGCTGCTGCCGATGCTGGCCATCGGCATCGCGGTGATCGCCTACGGGGCGTTCGCGCCGTCGAAGTCCCGGACCACCGTCCCGAGGCGGCCGTTCGACGATCGTTACTCGTGATGCGTGGCAACAGATTTTCGGGAAAGGATGACCGACCATGATCATCGGCGCACACTCGATCATCAACAGCACGAACCCCGAAGCCGACCGTGCCTTCCTGCAGGACGTGCTCAAGCTGCCGCACGTCGACGTGGGCGAGGGCTGGCTGATCTTCGGCCTGCCGCCGGCGGAGGTTGCGGTCCATCCTTCCGACCGAAACGATGTTCACGAGTTCTATCTGATGTGCGACGACGTGCAGGCGTTCGTCGCCGAAATGCAGCAGCGCAACGTCTACTGCGGCCCGGTCCAGGACCACGGTTGGGGCATTCTGACGCAGGTGGCGCTTCCCGGCGGCGGCCGGCTCGGCGTCTATCAGCCTCGCCACGCGCGTCCCGAGTCGGTCGGCGCATCAGCGCCGGCTAGAGCGAAAAGAGCGCCGGTCAAACGACCGGCGAAGAAAAAAGCCGCCAATCGGATTACGCGGATGGTCGCCAAGAAAGCGGCGCGGAAGACGAAGGCGAATCGTCGGTAGCCTGTTCACGCCTTCTGCAACTTGTCCTGCCACTCGTCGATAAGCTTGCTGATCCCGCGATAGCCGAAATCGAGGTTGGCCAATTCGTGGCCGAAGTCCACCGCCTGCGTCAGGTCGCCGGCGTCGGCACAGCCCTGGGCGAGCTGGTACAGGACTTCCTTGCGGGACGCCTCCTCCGTGGCGGGGAGTTGCTTCATCGCTTCTTCGAAGTTCCGTTGAGCCAGCCGCCAGTTGTTGCGGCCTTTGAAGCAGAAGCCGAGGTACATCGCCGCCTTGCCCTGCTGGCGGAGGTCCTTGCGGGCCAGCTGCAGTTCGGCGATCGCTTCCTCGGTCTGACCGGCCCTCAGCAGCCGAACGCCGAGTTCCAGCCGGTGGCCGAGTTCGCCGGGGTTGCGGTCCGCCTTCATGCGGAACAGTTCGATCTCCCGGGTATTGATCTCCTTGAGCAGCCGCACGCGGATCTTGCGTAACTCGTCGTCATTGGGGGACGACTTAAGCTTCTCCTCGGCGAGCCCGAGGTTCTTGCGGAACGGCTCGAGTTCCAATTCTGCGATGTCTTGGGCGATGTCGAAATTCTGTCCGGTCGGGCCGAGACCTTTCCGCAAAACGTCGAGGGCCTCTTCGAAGCGGCCGGCGCGGCGATGGGCGGTCGCGAGTTGCAAATACGGTTGCGGCGAGGTC
>DATJGQ010000728.1:0-3127 GCA_035494815.1 Gemmataceae bacterium | reverse complement strand
GACCCGCGGCCGTACGCGGCGATCCTGAACCAGGCGAAGGCGAACGTGCTCCAGGCGGACGCCCGGCTGAAACAGGCGAACGCCGACGTCAAACGCAATGAGCCGCTCGTGAAAAGCGGCGCCGTCACGCAGCAGGACCTCGACAAGATGGTCGCGGACCGGGACGCGGCGGCCGCCCAGGTCGAGGCGGCCAAGGCGGCGGTCGATACGGCCCAACTCAATCTCGACTTCTGCCGCGTGACCGCCCCCATCAGCGGCCAGATCAGCCGCAAGTACGTCGACGTCGGCAACCTCATCAAGGCCGACGACACGATCCTGACCTCGATCGTCTCGGTGGACCCGATCTACGCCTACTTCGACGTGGACGAGCGGACGCTGCTCATGTTCCGCCGGCTGATCCGCGAGGGGAAGATCAAGTCGGCCCGCGAGACGGATGTCGAAGTCGACGTCGCGCTCGCCGACGAGCCGGGGTTCCTCGACGAGCACGGTTATCCGCGGCACCGGGGCCTGATCAACTTCGGCGACAACAAGGTGGACCCCGCGACCGGCACGCTACAGATCCGCGCCACGTTCGACAATAAAGAGCGGCTGCTGTCGCCGGGGATGTTCGTCCGCGTCCGCGTCCCGGTCGGCGCGGCGCACCCGGCACTGCTCGTCCCCGAGCAGGCCCTGACGACCGACCAGGGCCAGAAGTTCGTCTACGTCGTCACGCCCGAGAACAAGGTGGACGTCCGCTATGTCCGCGTCGGCCCGCTGCACGGCCAACTGCGCGAGATCCAACAGGGCCTCAAGCCCAACGACCGGGTCATCGTCAGCGGCCTGCAACAGGTGCGACGGGACATCAAGGTCGAGATCGTCGATAGGAATCAGGCGTCAGGAGTCAGGAATCAGGAGTCAGGGGTCAGGAGTCAGGGGTCAGGAGTCAGGGATCCGGAGTCCGGGGCCAAAGACGGCAGTGGGCCGGCGAAGAGTCATTGACGTAACTGACTCCTGACCCCTGGCCCCTGACCCCTGACCCCTGACGCTGATCGCCATGTTCTCTCGCTTCTTCATCGACCGGCCGATCTTCGCCGCGGTGCTGTCCATCGTCATCACCCTGGCCGGCGGCATCGCCGTCTGGACGCTGCCGATCGCGCAGTACCCCCAGATCACGCCGCCGAGCATCATCGTCGCCTGCAACTACCCCGGGGCGGACGCCCGCGTGCTCGCCGAGTCGGTCGCAGCGCCCATCGAGCAGCAGGTCAATGGCGTCGAGGACATGCTCTACATGTCCTCGCAGTGCACCAACGACGGCTCGTACAGTCTGAGCGTCACCTTCAAACCGGGGGTGAACCTCAACTTCGCGCAGGTGCTGGTGCAGAACCGCGTCAACCTCGCCATCCCGGCGCTGCCGGACGTGGTCAAACAAACGGGCGTGACCACCCGCAAACGTTCGCCGGACATTCTGCTGATCGTCAGCGTCTACTCGCCCGACGGCAGTCGGACCAATCTGTACCTTTCGAATTACGCGACGATTCACCTCAAGGACGAGCTGGCCCGCGTGGACGGCGTCGGCGACGTGATCCTGTTCGGCCAGCAGGATTACGCGATGCGCGTCTGGCTCAAGCCGGACGAACTGGCGTCGCGCGGGCTGACGGCGACGGACGTGGTCAACGCCATCCGCGAGCAGAACCAACAGGTCGCGGCGGGGCGCGTGGGCGAGCCGCCGATCTCAGGGGGCCTGCCACTCGAGGTCACCCTGACGACGCTCGGCCGGCTGTCCGAGCCGGAGCAGTTCGCGGACATCGTGATCCGGTCGTCGCCGGACGGCCGGATCGTGCGGCTGCGGGACGTCGGCTGGGTCGAACTGGGCGCCCGCAATTCCGACATCATCGCCCGGCTCGACGGCCATCCGACCACGAGCGTCGCGATCTTCCAACTGCCGGACGCGAACGCGCTCGACACCGCGGACCGCGTCCGGGCCAAGATGGACGACCTGCGGCGGAGTTTTCCGCCAGGCGTCGATTACGCGATTGCGTACGACACCACGCCGTTCGTGAGCGAATCGATCCAGGAAGTATTCAAGACGCTGGTGGACGCGGTCGGCCTCGTGGCGCTGGTCGTGCTCGTCTTCCTGCAGAACTGGCGGTCGACGATCATCCCGCTCGTCGCCGTGCCGGTCGCGATCGTCGGCACGTTCGCGGTGATGGCGGCGATCGGATTCTCGCTCAACAACCTGACGCTGTTCGGGCTGGTGCTGGCGATCGGCATCGTCGTCGACGACGCGATCGTCGTCGTCGAGGCGGTCGAGCATCACATCGAGGAGGGGATGTCGCCGTACGACGCGACCGTGCGGGCGATGCATGAGGTGTCGGGGCCGGTCGTCGCCGTGGCGCTCGTGCTGTCGGCGGTGTTCGTGCCGTGTGCGTTTATTAGCGGCATCGTCGGGCAGTTCTTCCGCCAGTTCGCGCTGACGATCGCCGTCTCAACCGTCATCAGCGCGTTTAACTCGCTCACGCTCAGCCCGGCGCTGGCGGCGATCCTGCTAAAACCGGCCGGGGCCCGCAAGGACCCGCTCGGCCGGCTGCTCGACTTCCTGCTCGGCTGGTTTTTCCGCTTGTTCGAGCGGACGTTTAAGATCGGCACCGGCGGGTACATCGGCGTGGTCCGCACGGGGCTGCGGCGGAGTGGCATCGTACTCGCCCTGTATGCCGGTCTGCTCGCACTGACGTGGTGGGGCTTCACGCAACTGCCGAACGGCTTCATCCCGCCGCAGGACAAGGGTTACCTGCTCGTCGCCGTGCAGACGCCCGACTCGACGTCGCTCGAACGGTGCTACAAGATCGTCGAGCACGTGGACCGCATCTGCGCGGAGACGCCGGGCGTCGCCCATCGCATTTCGACGGCCGGCCAATCCTTCTCGCTGGGGGCTTACGGCTCCAATTTCGGGCAGATGTTCGTTCCGCTCAAGCCGTTCGACGAGCGGCGGTCGCCCGAACTCGGGAGCGATGCGATCATAGCGAAGATCAAGAAACGGCTTGCGGAAGAAGTCCCGGACGCGGTCGTGCAGGTGCTCGGCCCGCCGGCGGTGTCCGGCCTTGGCACGTCGAGCGGATTCAAGTTCCTCGTCGAGGACCGTGGCGACCTC
>DATJGQ010000727.1:0-4743 GCA_035494815.1 Gemmataceae bacterium | reverse complement strand
AGTGAATCGTATGTGGGTCTGTGGCGACGGCCTTGCCCGTGGTCGCGGTGACGGCGAGAACGCCGGAGCCGATGTCGGCGACGGTGAAGGTGCCGTACTGGACGCTGGCATCAAAGTTGGTCACGTTGACCGTGCAGGCCGGGAAATAAACGGTGTCAATCGGATCTGCGTGGAAGAGGCTAAGGAAGCCTTGAATTCCAATAGGAAGGTACGCCGGGGCGGTTATTAACTCTGATCCGAAGATGGTGACGGCCGCGAGTTTGCTCAGGTCGAAGTGGATCGTGTGGTTGTCCGTGGCCACCGCGGCCCCGCTCGCTCCTGTCACTACGAGTGAGCCTGACCCGTTGTCGGCGACCGTGAAACTGCCGTAGACACCAGGACGATCGAAGGGCGTCACCTTCACCGTGCATGCCGGAAAATAAATGGTATCCGTGGCGTACGCTTCGCCGAAGAGCGACACGAAATTCGGAAGGTTCAAGGTTTGCTGTTGGCCGTTGGCGGTCTTGATATCCGATCCGAACACGGTGACCGCAGCGAGTTTGCTGAGGTCGAAGTGGATGGTGTGGTTGTCCGTGGCCACCGCTGCCCCGCTGGTGCCCGTGACGACGAGCGAACCCGTCCCGTCGTCGCCGATGGTCAGGCCGCCGTAGTGGCCGCCGGCGTCGAATGGGTTCAATTCGAATTTGCCTGCGGGAAAATAAATGGTGTCCACGTACGGGGAATAGGACATCCCCACGAAACTAAAGACGTTCACGCCTGGTTGCCGACCCGTGGCAGTCATCAAATCTGACGCGAAGATCGTAACAGCGGCCAGTTTGGACAAGTCGAAGTCGATCGTGTTGCCTGTGGCGGTCGCGGCACCCGTTGTCGCACTGATGGTGCCATCACCGGCAACGGTGAAAGTGCCGTAAACACCGGAGCCGTCGGCCGGTGCAAGGTGGTAGACGCCTGGTCCAACGTTGACGGTGAAATCGGTGCCATTGCCTTCGCCTGTGCCTGTCTCGGATACGAGCACGAACTCGGGCGCACCTCCGGCCGTGTGCAGACGACTGCCCAAGACCGTGACAGAGGTTGGTACGGTCCGGGCTTCGAGCCACTCCAGCAATAGCTTAGGCGCCGTCAGCCGTTTGTGCGGTGGTCGGCGGCGGGTATGCCGCGCGCGAGTGGATCGGGATTCGAGTTTCGGAGAGCGCAGCCAGAAGGTGAACGGCATTATCAGCCATCTCCATCTCGGAGGCGGTCTGCGATAGAATCAAGTGGCCATCGCGTTCGGCGCGCAGACCGGGCGCCGGGACGATGCCAGGCCGGTGAGGGATCAGCTTGGCGGCGAGACCTCACCGGCCGCTTTCATTTCGCGCGGGCCGCGTCTTCCGCCGGTCCCGCAGAATACAACGCCACCGAACTGCCGCCGGCGCAGGGGTTGCCGGCGACGGCCAGAACCCTTCCGTCCGGGGAGAATGCCACGGAGCTAATCGAGAGCCTGCGGCGATCCTCCAGCACGAATAACTCCTGGCCCGTGGCCACGTGCCAGAGCCGGAGTGTGCCGCTCGCGTCGCCGCTGGCCAGGGTCTTGCCGTCGGGCGCGAACGCCACGCTCGTAACTCGATCCCGATGGCCGAACCACACGCCGCGCGATTCCCCCGTGACAGGGTCGAACAGCCGGATGCTGCGGTCGACGCAACCCGCCGCCAGCAGTCGCTCTGTTGGGGAGATCGCCAGGTTGATGAGATCGTGGAATGTGATTCCCTTCCCGCGCCATTCTTTGCGACCGACGTCCCAGAAGCGGAGTGTCGGGTACGCGGCCATGACCGCCGTGTTCTCGTTCGGCAACATTGCCAGGGCGGCCCGATCCGGCTTGAATTCCGCGCGTTGTTCCGTTCCGCTGGCCGGCTGCCAGATTCGCAGCGTGCCATCCCGATACGCGACGCCGAGTCCAACGCCGTCCGGGGTGAAGGCGAGCTTTCGAGGAACGGCGGTCGGTCGAAGTGGCGCCAGCGTTAGCTTGTCCTGCCCGCGCGCGAGATCGCGAAGCCGGACGACCCCGTCGGTGTGGGAGTACGCGAGAGTCCGTCCGTCGGGGGATAACGCGCAGCAAAGGGAGTTGCCTTCCGCGCGGAAAAGGCGGGCCGGCTCGCTGCCTTCGGGACGGCTGTCCCAGACTTCCGCGCCGGCGGAGCTGCTCTGAAGGATGATTCGCCCTTGAGGGCCGAGAACGATATTTTCGACGGGGCCGGCGGACCGGCTGATCGCTCGATACGCCACGTCGCCGGGAACGTCCCAGACCTTGACGGTCCCGTCGCGCCCGGCCGTGGCGAAGGACCGGCCGTCCGGGGCAAAGATGGCGGACCAGGCGACCTCGGGGTGCGCCCGAAACTCGCTGAGGAGCACCCCATCCGGCACGGCCCAGAGGCAGACGACTCCGCCCTCCTCACAGGAACAGAGGATCCTCCCGTCGGGAGAAAAATGGCAGCAGTGCACCGGGTTGACATGTCCGTCCAGCCCCTTCATCAGCCGCCCCGTACCCGCCTGCCAGAGTCGGACTTCGCCGGACCTTTCCGCCGTGGCGAGCAATTGGCCGTCGGGAGAGAATACGACACAGTCCACCGCTCCGCCGTGCTGGTCCAAGGTGTACCGGTGCTCCCCCGTCGTGGCGTCCCAGACCTTGGCCGGACCATCCTTCGCATCGACTGCTCCCGAGGCCAGCAGTCGTCCGTCGGGCGAGAACAGAACAAGCCGGATACGGCCGGAATGGGCCTTCCACTCGCGGCGGAGGGTGCGGCTGTCCACGTCCCACAGCCGAATTACGCCGTCCTCGCCCCCGGACACCAGTGTCCGCCCGTCCGGCGCGAAGACCGCCGTCCCGACCTCCCCCTTGTGGCCGTGGAGCACGTCGGACACGCCGTGGCTGTGCAGATCCCAGATGCGAACTGTTCCGTCGTCGCTGGCGGAGGCCAGCCAACGGCCGTCGGGGGAGAAGTGGACGCAATTCACATCGCTGTCGTGGCCGCGAAGGGTCCGCCGCGGACTGCCCGTCCCAGTGTCCCAGAGCTGGATGGTGCCGTCCCAGCCCCCGCTGGCCACCGTCTTCCCATCCGGGGAGAACACGGCCATGTGTACGTCTCGGTCATGCCCCGAATACGTCAAGCGGAGTCGCGGCTGTATCCGTGTCAACGACTGCAAGTAGTACCATTCGAAGCCGCGCAGATCTTCCTCGCCGAGGCGAGGTTCATACTCCGCGAGCCGAGCCGCCAACGCCTCAACTTCGCCGCGCCGCAGGTGTTGATGGGCCAGGCTCATGTGGGCGGGGTACAGCCGCCGCCGTAATGTCGCCGCCTGCTCACGGGCCGCCGTCTCGTGGGTCCGAGCGTCCCGCGCATTGTTTTCGGCCTGTTGCAAGGCGTTCCAGGTCCGCTCACGCTCCTGCCAGACGAGCACTGTCCCAGTGACAAGGGCGACCGACACCATCAGCAGCACGGCCGCAGCTGCCCAGACCACGGCGACGTACCGCCGCATCCACTTGGCCAACCGCTGCCGCAACGTCGGCGGCTTTGCCCGGACCGCTTTGTCCTCCAGCCACCGCCGCAGGTCGTCGGCCAGTTCCCGCGCCGTGGCATACCGCTCCCCCGGGTTCTTTGCCAGACACTTGAGCGTGACCGTCTCCAACTCCGCTGGGATCGCCTTGTCCAAATTCCGTGGCGCGAACGGTTCCTCGAAGGCAATGACTTTGAGCAGTTCGTGCTTATCCGCCCCGTCCACCGCCGGCCGGAGCGTTAGGAGTTCATATAGCGTTGCCCCGAGGGAGTAGACGTCGGTGCGATGGTCGACCACGCCGTGGCGGGCCAGCGCCTGCTCGGGGCTCATGTACCGCAGCGTGCCGATCAGATCGCCGCTGACCGTCATCCCGACCGCCGCGTCGAGCTTAGCCAGGCCAAAGTCGGTTACCCATAGGTGGCCGGACTCGTCCAGGAGCAAATTCGCCGGCTTGACGTCGCGATGGACGACACCCATTGAGTGGGCGTACTCCAGGGCGTCGGCCGCCTGGGCGATCAGTTCGGCGATGTGGCGGTAGTGGGCCCTATCGCGACGAGCTCTCTGGGTGCTGAGGCCAGCAACAGGCGCGGTCGGATGGGATGAGGGATAAGGGATGAAGGATGAATGGAAATCCGCGGCCTTGGCTTTCACCTCATCCCTCATCCCTCCTCCCTCATCCCTGCCTTTCAGTTCGTCGATCACCGCCGCCAGCGACCGACCCTCGATCAGTTGCATCGCGTAGTAGTGCACGCTGCGCTCGCAGCCGACGCCGAAGACCGGAACGACGTTCGGGTGGTGCAGCATCGCCGCTGCCTGCGCCTCATGGCGGAACCGCTGCAACTGCCGCGGGTCGAGCGCCCCGGCGAACGGCAGCACCTTCAACGCCACCCGGCGGTTCAGGGAAAGTTGCTCCGCCTCGTACACGATGCCCATGCCGCCGCGGCCGAGCTCCCGCAGGAGGCGGAAGTCGCCGAGTTCGCGAGGCGAGCCACCGGATTCCCGGTCTGGCGCCGTCGGGGCGTCGAAAGAATCGAGTCCCGCTAGGACACGCATCGCCGGCAACATGCGACGGAGGTCGTCCCCGTGTTCGGGATGTTCGCCGAGGAAAGCGTCTACGGCGGACGCGTCACCGCTTTGCAGGCGCTCGGCTAGGGCGTCCAAGAGATCGTCCAGGGCCAGCGCGGCGGAGGCGGTGTTGGGGCGGTGGGTCGT
>DATJGQ010000726.1:0-9493 GCA_035494815.1 Gemmataceae bacterium | reverse complement strand
GACGTGGGGTGCCAGCGCCATCCAATCTTACCGACGACCCACAGTCAGCCGCGCAACACTGATGTAACAGCCGGTACCAGCCCGAAGCGCGAGCGAGGGACAAGAGTCCAACCCCTCGCTCGCGCTTCGGGCTGGTCGGTATAACGATCGACGCCGCCGCTAGGACGATGATCTATGCGGGCGCGTCGTTTGCGGATAAACTCGGATTCGTCGATTTCCCCTCCGGAGAGATCCTGTCATGTCAATTCGCCCGCTGGTCCCGCTGACGATTGCCGTCGCTCTGACGATGCCCGCGGCGGCCCGCGCCCAGTACAATTACACTCCCATCGCCAGAACGGGTTCCGGGTCGGGCTTCGCCGGGGTGTTCCCGCCGCAGATCAACCAGGTGGGGTCGGTCGCGTTCGGGGCGACGCTGACCAACGGCGGTCAGGGCATCTTCGTCGGCACGCAGGGCGTGGTCGTGCCGATCGTGCAGACGGGGACGACCTTCAACGGCTTTCAGGTCGCGCCGGCGCCGATCGTCACAGCCATCAACCCGGGTACGAACACGAACGCGTTTTTCGCCACCCGTACGGCGGCCGCGGGCGGGGGCGGCGGCGTCTTCACGAGCGACAGCCTGACGGTGTCGACGATCGCGAGTACTACTCCGCCATCGCAGTTCACCACCTTCGGCGTCGGCGTGGACATCAACGCCGGCAACAACGTGGCGTTCACGGCTGGCAATGTGACGACGCAGGGCGTCTTCATCGGCGCGCCCGGCGCCCCGTTGACCACCGTCGCCACGACCGGCACAGTTTTCACCAGTTTCAACGCCGCTGTCGCCATCAACGCCTCCGGCCAGACGTCGTACTCGGCCGCCCTGACGGCCGCAGCGGGGGGCGGGGCCGGCGTCTTCCGGTTTACACCGCAAACCGGGGGGACGACCTCCATCGCCGCGACCGGGGCGCAGTTCGCCGGTTTCGGCGGACCGACCGACATCAACGATTCCGGCCAGGTGGCATTCCTCGCCGCCCGGACGATCGTCGCGGGCGGCGGGTTCGGCATCTTCCGCGGCAACGGGGTCCTGCTCGACACGATCGCCACGACCGGGTCCGTCTTTTCGCAGTTCGGCAGTACGCCGAGCATCAACAATTTCGGCGACGTCGTCTTCTCCGCGGATCTGACCGCCGGCGGCCAGGGCATCTTCAACGGGCCGAACGCGGTCACGAACAAGATCATCCGGACCGGGGACTTGCTGGACGGGTCGACGGTCACGTCGGTCGCACTGGCCTCCGGCGCGTTCAACGACCTCGGCCAGGTGGCGTTCGTGGCCGCGCTGGCCGACGGCCGGCAAGGAATCTACGTCGCCCGGCCGGTGCCGGAGCCCGCAAGTGTGCTGCTGATCGCCGGGACGGCGCTGGCGGCGGGCGGCTGGTGGCGGCGGAGGTGGCAGGTCTCTACCTCTCCGGCCTCACTTGGCCAAACGCGGGCGCGAGGCTAATATGGGAAGTTGTGTCCGAGGATTATCGCCATGCAGCTTTCCGACATCGACATTGACCGCCTGTCCCACAAAGAGCTTGCGCAATGGGCGACGGAGCTTTGGAAGCGGCTGGCCGCGCGGGGGCGCGCCTTGCCGGCGCTCGTGATTCCGGGAGCGGGTCAGAAACCGATCGGTTACGTCATTCCCGCGTCGGACGCACCTGTAATCCCGGATGCGGACGCGGAATTCATCGCCGAGACGATGCGCAGGATCGACAACCCGCCCGATCGATTTCTGACAGTCGATGAATTCCTGGCCGCACTCGGCGAAGGGTCGTCAGGCGCGATCCCCGCCTGAGAATAATTCGACGTGGAAGATGGCGACCGTCACCGTCTGCCGTGTCGCCTCCAGAGTGTAGCTAACTCGCCAATTCACATCTTCCCAAGTGTACGTTGGGGGCGATTCGCGGATTGCCGCGCGCCAGGTGGCTGGCCGGCGTGGGCTCCGACAAGACTTCTAAACGCATTGACGTACAGTGCGACCAACGAGCGCCGCTCCGGTTGCCGCTCACCAATGTCGAAGCGGCACATCGGATGGAACCGCACGCGGACGCGCATCCGTGGACCTCCGACGCCCTGACCAAACTCAATACGCCCGCGCGAACACAACCCGCCCCGCCGAGGGTTGCCCGGTCACCATGCACTTGCCCGTCTCCTTCGGGCGGTCGAACGGGATGACGCGGATCGTCGCCTTCGTCTCGGCCTGGATCTTATCCTCGGTCGCCCGCGTGCCGTCCCAGTGGGCCCAGATGAAGCCCGGCTCCTCGACCAGCTTCTTGAACTCGTCGTAGCTGTTCGCCGTGCGGGTGTTGGCGTCGCGGTATGCCTTCGCCCGGTCGAACAGGTTCGCTTGGATCTCGCGCAGGAGCTTGTCGATGCGGCCGGCGGCGGCGGTCAGCGGCACGCCCGTCTCCTTGCCTTCCTTACCCGGGCGGTCGCGGCGGCCGATCACGCACGCCTGCTTCTCGAGGTCCTTCGGGCCGAGTTCGACCCGCACCGGCACGCCGCGGAGCTCGTGCTCGGCGAAACGGAAGCCGGGCGACTTGTCGAAGTCGGTGTCGACCTTCACGTTTAACGCTTCGTAACCGAAGAACTCGTCGCGCGGCAGTCCGCGCAGTTCCGCGGCGAGCTTCTCGGCGGCGGCGGTCGAAGCGGACCGTTCCGCGTCTGACTTGCCGAGCGGCACGATGACGACGTGCACCGGCGCCAGCCGCGGCGGCGCGACCAGGCCGTTGTCGTCCGAGTGCGTCATGATCAGCCCGCCGATCAGCCGCGTGGATACGCCCCAACTGGTCGCCCACGCGAACTCGCGCTGGCCTTTCTCGTTCTGAAACTGGACGTCGAACGCCTTGGAGAAGTTCTGGCCGAGGAAGTGACTCGTGCCCGACTGCAGCGCCTTACCGTCCTGCATCAGCGCCTCAATGCACAGCGTGTAGACGGCGCCAGGGAACTTCTGGCCTTCGCTCTTCGGGCCGGTGAGCACCGGCATCGCCATCCACTCCTCGGCGAATCTGCGGTAGCAGTCCATCAGGATCTTGTGCGCTTCGTCCTCGGCCTCCTTCTGCGTCGCGTGGGCGGTATGCCCCTCCTGCCAGAGGATCTCGGCCGTGCGCAGGTAGAGCCGCGTCCGCATCTCCCAGCGGACGACGTTGCACCACTGGTTGATTAACAGCGGCAGGTCGCGGTAACTCTGGACCCAGTTGCGGTAGGTGTTCCAGATGATCGTCTCGGACGTCGGCCGGATGACGAGTTCTTCTTCGAGCTTCGCCTCCGGATCGACGATCAGGCCCTTGCCCTTTTCGGCCTTCAGGCGGTAGTGCGTGACGACGGCGCACTCCTTCGCGAACCCTTCGGCCATCTCCTCTTCCTTGGCGAGGAAGCTTTTCGGGATGAAGAGGGGGAAGTAGGCGTTGACGTGGCCGGTGTCCTTGAAGAGGCGGTCGAGGCCGCGCTGCATCTTCTCCCAGACAGCGTAGCCGGTCGGCTTGATGACCATGCAGCCGCGGACGTCCGAGTTCTCGGCCAGGCCGGCCTGCTTGACGACGTCCAGGTACCACTGCGAATAGTCGGTCGCGCGGGGCGTGATTTTCTCGGCCATGGATCGGTCCCCAGGAACCACCAGCCCGAAGCGCGAGCGAGGGGGGCGACTCCCTCGCTCGCGCTTCGGGCTGGTGCGGTTGTCGAGCATTCTAGATAACGGAGGCCCGAAAGCCACGCGAGGCTCGCGCCGTCGATCGTCCGGCGGAAGCGTGAGGCCATTCGGGCGTTTTGCTCGCTCTCATTCGTCCACGTCCCAGACCACGACCCGGCCCGAGCCGCCGCCGGCGACGGCGGTCAGTCCGTCCGGCGCGACCGCGAGCGAGGTGATCGGGCCGATCTGCCATTGCAGCGCCGCGACACTGGAAACGGGCGGCGCCGGCTCGGCTTCGGAAGTGGTCGGTTCGGGCATCGGCCAGACGCGGACGGTTCCAGCGGCGCCGCCGGCCAGGACCCGGCGGCCGTCGGGCGTCAGGGCGACCACGTCGAGCCGTTCCGCGGCGCCGGCGAGGACCCGCGCCGCGGGAATCGCCTCGACCGGAAGGCGGGTCGGGTAAAGCAATCGCTCCCACAAGCCGCGGCGGGCCGGTGGGCTCGTCGGGGCGGCAGACTCGGCCGCATCGGGCAGCGGCCACAGGAGCACGTCGCCCCGGACGGCGGCCGCGAGCGTGCGGCCGTCGGCCGCCAGTGTCGCGGCCCGGACCGGGGCGGGCGTCGCCAGCACCGCCCGCGGCCGATTCGTGCTCACAGTCGTGACGACCGCCGCCGCGCTCTTCGTCCCGAAGTCCGGCCGCATCCACAGCACGCTGTCGGCGTCCAGCGCGATCGGCGCGCTGACCTGATCCGCGACCGGCCCGACGAACTCCGCCCGCACCTTGCCGTCCGCGAGGCTCCACTGAATCGCCTGGACGACGTCGGCGGTGCGGCCGCCCAGTCGCCGCCCGACGGATAAGAGCATCTGCCCGTCCGGCGAAAACGCGAGTGCGCCGCTGAAATGGCGATGGCCTTCGAGAATGAGCCGCTTGTCCCCGCTGGCCACGTCCCACAGTTGGATCGACCACGGCCAGCCCGCGGCGAGCGTGCGGCCGTCCGGCGTGAACGCCAGACAGGTCGGCGTCTCGCGGAAGAGTGAGAACGAGCGGATTTCCTTCGCGGCGGCGACGTCCCAGACGCGGGCCGGCGACTGGTGTTCGCCGGCGATGGCGAGCGTGCGGCCGCCGGGGGCGAACGCGAGGGCGGTCACGGACTTATCGTGGGCTTGCCAAATCCGCATTGCAACTACCCGTTGCGCAAATCCACCGCCCGCAACCGGGCATCCGTCTCCGCCAGCACGCGCGGCAGCCATTCATCAACGTACCCGCTCGCCGCCCACGCCGCCGCGTCTCCCGGCGGTGGCGGCGCGGATTTGAAAAGCACCAGCTCTGCCGCATTCATCACCACCGCCGCCCGGGCCGCGACGCTGTCGCTGGTGACCGCCCAGCTGTGCGGCAGATGACCGTCGTTCTCCTCATCGGCCTCGCAAAACGCGAACGCGTCGAGCACCGGCACACGGTTCTGCTCCCAAACCAGCTCGGCGAGGTCGAGGCCGTCTATGACACACGACGCGGGGACGAGTGCGGCGAGCAGCGCGGCGTTAATCGCCAACGCCCGCAGGGCGAGCCAGTGGGACGTTTCTTCCCCCAGCGCGTGAGTGCGATCGAGAGTCCGGATCGCGCTCGCTGCGGGGCCGCCGCCGGGGACGAGCAATACCTCTCGCGGCGCGTGCCGATCGAGCCAGCCGCACAGCCGCGGACCGAGGTCGGGCAGATCGAACAGGCTGCCGCCGACTTTGACGACCATCGGGGAAGAAATCACGTCACACTCTTAGGTTTGCTCACTTAACAAAACCGCCACCGCATGCGCGCACGCCGCCGCCGATCGTTCCGGGCCCAACTGCTCGGTCAGCGACACCTCTTTTCCCTCTCGCCCCGCGAACGCCAGTCGCGCCAGGAACTCGCCGGTCCCGCCGATGATCAGCGTCTCCGGCGTTCCGCGCTCCGCGGCGATCCGCCGGGCGGCCGCGTCGAGCAGATGTTGTTGCAGTCGACTCAACCGTTTCGCCAGCCCCACCGCTTTCGCCCGGGGGACCGACTCGGCATCGCCGCACAGCATTCGCGCCAGTCGCGCGTGGGCGTGCGGCCTCGTCGCCGGGCGGCCGTCCGCCGTATCGACGTCGTCAACGTTCTCCGGGATGAAATCGAGAAGCAGGTAGACGTCGAGCGCCGTCGCGAAAAACTCCGCCGCACCGCCGCCGCCGAGAAGGCCGCACGCCGGCGTCCGTCGTACGCCGGTGTAGACCAACTCGCCGGAGGCCAGCCGGTCGGTATCCGTCCGCCCGGTCGGAACCGGCACGCCGTTCCGCAGCGGGATCAGATCGCTCGTCGTCGAGCCGATATCGACTAGCAGCGCCGAACCGGTCGGCGCAAATCGTCCGGCGAAGGCCGCGAGCGCCAGCCAGTTGGACGCCGCGACCGAGAGCGGTTCCGCATGGGCTTCCTCCCAGACCGCGAACGCACCGTCGGTGCGATAGACGCTCGCGACGTCGCGCCGCACCGACGCGGCGACCGCGTCCAGGATGTGTCGAACCCCCTCCCGCCGCGTGGCGAAACAGTCGCACAGCTCGCCCGTCATGGCGACGGCCAATCGATCGAACGCCGGGAATTCGCCGCAGAGACTCCGGAGTCGATCGGCCAGCGCGGCCGGCTCCTTCCAGAGGGCGAACGGGCGGCTGCGGGCGGTCCCGTCGGTGTGAGCGGCTTTGAGATTGGCCCCGCCGATGTCAAGGCCGAGGACTGCGCCAGACATGCGGACCAGTCTATCGCGCCGGCGCGGCGGCATCCGGTTTGCGGTCTTACTGGTTGGTCATTTTTCGGAGGACAGCCATGGAACCACGCAAAATCGACAAGACGAAAGTCGATCCACTCACCGGCGCCGAGGAGGAAAAACCGGCGAAGCCGCTGGAGACGGTGCCGCCCGGGCAGCCCGCCAACGCGACGACGGCGGAGATTCCCGGCACCGGCCGGCGCGTGAAGGACGACGGCGAAGAGCGACGGGTCGTGACAACATAGCGGTGTCACTTTTCCCGCCGACGCCCTTCCGATTCCGGTTTTGTCGCACGCGCCGCCCGGCCGCAACCGCGGTAGCATAAGCGCTAGACCGTCCGAACCGCGGAGGTGATCGGCTCGCATGCCCCGTTATCTCGTCGGCATCGATCTCGGCACGACCAACAGCGCCTTGGCGTACGTGGACCTGGCGAAAAAGGCCCGCGCCCGACCGGACGTGCAAACGTTCCTCGTGCCGCAACTCGTCGCTCCGGGGGAAGTCAGCGAGCGGCCGTTGTTGCCGTCGTTTCTCTATTTGCCCGGGCCTCACGATCTGCCGACGGGGGCGACCGCACTGCCGTGGGACCCGCAGGCGAAAGAGGTCGTCGGCGAGTTCGCCCGCCAACACGGCGCCCGCGTGCCGGGGCGGCTGGTCAGCTCGGCGAAGTCGTGGCTCAGTCACTCCGGCGTCGACCGCAGCGCGGCCTTGCTCCCCTGGGGCGCGCCGCCGGACGTGCCACGGCTCTCGCCGCTCGACGTCTCGGCCCGTTACCTCAGACACTTCGTCCAGGCGTGGAATCACGCTCACTCGTGGGCCGACGAGAAGCTGGAGAAACAGGCGGTCGTGCTGACGGTGCCGGCGTCGTTCGACGACGTGGCCCGCAATCTGACCGTCGAGGCTGCGAAGAAGGCCGGATTGGAGAACGTCACGCTGATCGAGGAACCGCAGGCGGCGTTCTATTGCTGGATGAACACGGCGGGCAATCAGAGCCGCGACCGTGAGGGAGCGGAGGGACTGCCCCCCGGCGCCCGCTGCCTGGTCGTGGACGTCGGCGGCGGGACGAGCGACTTCACGCTCATCGAGGCGGTCGAGCTGAAGGGCGAGATGGGCTTCGTCCGCCAGGCGGTCGGCGATCACCTTTTGCTCGGCGGCGACAACATGGACCTGGCCCTCGCCCGCGCCGCCGAGACGAAGCTGAACACGAAGCTCGACGCGGCCCAGTTCGGCCAGCTCGTGCAGGCGTGCCGTCAGGCCAAAGAAGTGCTGCTCGCACCCGGCGGGCCGGCCAGTTACCCGGTCACCGTCGTCGGCCGGGGCCGCGCGGTCGTCGGCGGGACGTTGACGACGACGCTGTCCGCGGGGGAAGTGCGAACGGTGTTGTTCGACGGCTTCTTTCCCCCGACCGCGGCCGACGCCGAACCGCAACGCGCCGCTCGGGCCGGCCTGCACGAGATGGGGTTGCCGTACGTCGCCGACCCGGCGGTGACTCAGCATCTCGCGGCATTTCTGCGAAAACACGTGGATCGTGCATCGTGCATCGTGCATCGAAAAGACGAATCACGATCCACGGTCCACGATCCACGATCCACGCTCGACGCGATCCTATTCAACGGCGGCGTCTTTCAGCCGGCGGCCCTGCGCGAACGCCTGGTCGATGTTATGCGGCCGTGGTACTCGACGCCGGACCACCCCTGGCAACCGCTCGTGTTGACGACGCCGTCGCTCGATCTCGCCGTGGCATGGGGCGCGGCATATTACGGCTGGCTGCGGCACACCGGGGGCAAACGCATCGGCGGCGGCATCGCCCGCTCCTATTACGTCGGCGTCGAACGGCGCGGCGACGGTCGCGAAGCCCCCGACGCGACGATCCACGATCCACGATCCACGATCCACGTTTTGTGCGTCGTCCCCCGACGGCTCGAGGAGAACGAGGAGGTCCTGCTCCCCGGCCCGGAGCTGGAATTGACGCTCGGCCAGCCGGTGCTGTTTCCTCTTTACACGTCGACCGTGCGCGGCCGCGACGCGCCCGGGCAAGTGCTCGAAGTCGCGCCGGAGCAGCTCCTGCAACTGCCGCCGCTGACGACCGTGCTCCGCGGCGGCAAGCGGGCCGGCGGCGGCGCGAAACAGGTGCCCGTGACGCTCGCGGCGAAGCTGACCGCCATCGGCACGCTGGAGCTGTATTGCGTCGCCAAGGACGGCGGCCACCGTTGGCGATTGGAGTTCAATACCCGCGAAGTCGTTCGCGCCGCCGAAGAGGAGTTGAGCCGCGAGGGGGAAGTGAGCGTAGCCGCGACGGAAATCGTGCCGGAAGCGTTCGTGCAGTCCGCCGTCAAACTCATCGACGCCTGCTTCGTCGCGCATCCGCCCGACCCGTTGCCGCAAGAGCTGACGCGGGCCCTGGAATCGGCGCTGGAGATGCCGCGGGAGGAGTGGCCGACCGGCCTCTGCCGGCGATTGGCCGACGCGCTGACCGAGCGGGCAGAAGGTCGCGCCCGCTCGCCGGCGCATCGCACCCGCTGGTTTCATCTGCTCGGCTACGGTCTGAGGCCCGGGTTCGGCGACGCGCTCGACCGGTTCCGCCTGGACCAGTTGTGGAAGGTCCTGCACGCGCCGAAGCCGGGTCAGCCGCCCTCGCCGCCGGAGGCCGGGGCCGACATCTGGATCATGTGGCGACGCGTCAGTGGCGGATTGACGGCGTCGTTACAACTCACCCTATTTGACCGGGCCCGGCCGTTTCTGCTGCCCGGAAAGGGCAAGGCGGCGACGAAGCCGGGGGCGAACGAACTCGCCGAGATGTGGCGGGCGGCCGCCAGCCTCGAACGGCTCGACGTGCGGCACAAGACCGCCCTGGGCGAGGTACTGATCAAACAAGTTCGCCGTAGTCCGGCTCCGACCTACGCCTTTTGGTCGCTGACGCGGCTCGGGGCGCGGGTGCTATTGTACGGGCCGCTCAACGCCGTCGTGCATCCGGAGACGGTCGGCACCTGGCTCGATGCACTTGTCGGTTTCGAGCCTGGCCACAAGAGCGAGGCCCGCGACTGGGCGTTCTGTATGGCGCAGCTCGCCCGCCGCAGCG
>DATJGQ010000725.1:0-4385 GCA_035494815.1 Gemmataceae bacterium | reverse complement strand
CGACTCCGCCGCGAGCACGGCGAGGACCCGTCCGCGGAGGAGTACGCCTGCCGTTACGGCGTCACGACGGACGATTGGCCGACTGGACCCGCCGGGGAAAGCGACCCGGCCGATGAGCTGCTGGCGGCGTCGGTCGCCTATCGCCGCTACCGCGCCGCTCATAACACCGACGAGGCGCCGAAGTTCGTCTCGCCGAAAGCGAAGACGGCGCTCGTCGGCGACGCGATGGAACTGTTCGTCGCGGTCCGGGACTCGAACTCCGCATGGAAGAGCATGGCGTGGCGGACATCGCCCGCCATACCGGCCGGTCGAAACGGACGGTCGAGCGGATCCTGCAGGAGTCCCGCGACGCGCTGAAGGATCTGCTGCTCGAAACTGATTCTCGGTAGCAGGTCCCGTCCGCCGGGCGGGACCTGACGATGAGGCCTGCCCACATGCCCCAGCTCACCGCCTCGCCTCGGTCGGCCGTCCTCGACGACTTCGTCCGGGCGTTCGAATCGGCCCGGGGCGCCAACTCGGACACGACACTCGAATCATTCCTCCCCGCATCCGACCATCCCCTCTACGCGCGGGTCGTGTGCGAACTTGTGCGGGTCGAACTGGAACACGACTGGGACGCCGGCCACCCGCGGCCGCTCGACCATTACCGCACCACGTTCCCCGCGGTCTTCTCGGATCGGTCGGCGCTCGGTCAGATCGCCCTCGAGGAGTATCGACTCCGCCGCGAGCACGGCGAGGACCCGTCCGCGGAGGAGTACGCCTGCCGTTACGGCGTCACGACGGACGATTGGCCGACTGGACCCGCCGGGGAAAGCGACCCGGCCGATGAGCTGCTGGCGGCGTCGGTCGCTTATCGCCGCTACCGCGCCGCTCATAACACCGACGAGGCGCCGAAGTTCGTCTCGCCGAAAGCGAAGACGGCGCTCGTCGGCGACGCGATGGAACTGTTCGTCGCGGTCCGGGACTCGAACTCCGCAGCCGCGGACCGGCTCGCCGAAGCCACGGTCAACATGCCGCGCGTGGGCGACCGGTTCCTCGGCTTCGTCCTGATGGACGAACTGGGGCGCGGGGCGTTCGGCCGCGTCTTCCTCGCCCGACAGGGGGAATTGTCCGACCGGCCGGTGGCGCTCAAGATCACCGCCGACCTCCGCGGCGAGCCGCAAACGCTCGCGCGGCTGCAGCATACCAACATCGTCCCCGTCCACTCGGTGCACCAGTCCGGTGCCTATCATGCGGTGTGCATGCCCTATTTCGGGCCGACGACGTTGGCGGACGTCCTCGAATCGCTGCGGCCCAACGACCCATTACCGACGTCCGGCCGGCACATCGTGACGACGCTGAACGGCCGAAGGAGCCGGACCAAAGATTCGCCGTCCGTCACAACGCCGAACCGCCAAAGCAGTACCCCCGTTTCGCCGCAAGGCGAGCGGAGCGAGGCGAGCGCCTTTTCAGAGGGAAAAGCGCTGGCCTCGCTCCGCTCGCCTCGCGGCGGAACAGTCAACCGCTTGCTCAGCAAGCTCGAAGGCCTCAGCTATGTCCAGGCGGTGTTGTGGGTCGGCGCGCGACTGGCCGACGGGCTCGCCCACGCCCACGAGCGTGGAATCTTGCACCGTGACCTGAAGCCCGCCAACGTCCTGATCACCGACGACGGCCAGCCGATGTTGCTCGACTTCAACCTCGCCGCCGACGCCCGGCCGTTCCAGGCCGTGGCGGCCACCATGGGCGGGACGCTGCCGTACATGGCGCCGGAACAGTTGGAGGCGTTCCAGGGCGTCAAACGGCCGGTCGACCAGCGCAGCGACATCTACTCGCTCGGCCTGATGCTGTTCGAGTTACTCACCGGCAAGGCGGCGTTCCCCGGCAAGACGAAGCCCTTGCACAGCAGCCTGCCGCGGATGATCGCCGACCGACGGAAGCTGCCGCCCTATATGTGTCCGCTCAATGCGGCCGTCACCCCCGCGGTCGAATCGATCGTGCACCGCTGCCTCGATCCGGACCCGGCTCGGCGCTATCAGTCCGCCCGGGAACTGCAGGAAGACCTGGAACGCCAATTAGACGACCTGCCGTTGCGGTACGCTCGTGAGCCGTCGCTGCGAGAGCGGACGCGGAAGTGGGTCCGCCGGCACCCGCGGCTGACGTCCTGGACGGGCCTGGTCGTCTTCGCCCTCGCCGGACTCGTCGCGCTGGCGATCGGGTCGCTTGTGCTTAAGGAGCGGTTCGATCGGGCGCAGGCGGCCGAAGTGAATGCCGAATGGGAGAAGATGCGGCACGTGCCGTTGGCTCTGCAAAACGCTCAGGAGCAGGCGGCTGTGCGTCGTCTGGTCGAACAATCGCGCGAGGCCCTTGCAAAATACCAGATTCCGGATAACGCGGGCTGGCAGAGCTTGTCACTCGTGACGAACCTGTTGCCGGTGAAACGAGACGCCCTCCGCCGCGACGCGTCGGAGGTGCTGCTCGTCTGGGCCAACGCGGAAAGGACGCTGGCCGAAGCGGAGTCCGACGACGGCCGGCGGGCGGCGCATCTCACTCGCGCGTGGGACCTGAACGCGAAGGCCGAAGCGTGTCTCGGCACCGACCGCCAGAGTCGCGCCGTCTGGCAGCAGCGGGCAAAAATCGCCGGCCTGCTCAACCGGCCGGAGGCCGACGAACTCCGCAAGAAGGCCGAGCGACTGGCCCCGGCGACGGCCGACGAACAGATGCACGTCGCCCGAGAATACCTGCATCAGAAGGAGTTTCGTAAGGCGATCCCCCACCTCGCCGAGGCGACGCGGCTGGACCCGCAACACTTCTGGGCCTGGTACTTCCTCGGGAACTGCTACGCCGAGATGCGGCAGTTCCCCGAGGCGATCAGTTGCTACAGCGCGTGTCTGGCGCTGGCGCCCGACCCGTCGGCGACGTACTTCGCATACTTTCAGCGGGCGACAACGTATTTGAAGCGTGGCCGCGCCGCGGAGGCCGCCGCCGATCTGGACGAGGCCGTCAAGGCGCTACCCGCCCTGCCGCCCGAGTTGCGGCACGACGAGCAGCCGAAGCCGTATCTCCTCCGCGCGGAATTGGCGGTGCGCAAAAACGACGACGCGGCGGCCGAACAGTCGCTCACCGACGCGCTCCGGCTCGGCGTGCTCGAGACGCGGATCCTTCACGAGCGGGCGCGTGTCCGCGACCGTCGCAAGGACCTCGCCGGCGCTCGCGCCGACCGCGATGCGATCCTGGCCCGTGAGCCCGCCGATGAATACGACTGGAACATCCGCGGCCTCGCCCGCAAGGACAGTGACCCGAAGGGGGCTCTCGCGGACTTCGAAAAGGCCCTGAAAATCCATCCGCACTACTACCCCGCCTTGCAGAACAAGGCCCACGTCCTCTCCGAGAAGCTCGAACAGCCGCGCGAGGCGATAGCCGTACTCGACCGGGTGATCGAGCTGTATCCCGGCTACACGCAGGGCCGCATCGGCCGGGCGGTGTTGCTCGCCCGGCAGGGCAAGCGCGCCGAGGCCCACGCCGACGTCCGCGAATCGCTCGCCCGCGATCACGACGCCGCCACGCTCTACCAGGCGGCGAACGTCTATGCACTCACGTCCCGCCAGGAGCCCAAGGACCGCGATCGGGTCGTCCCGCTGTTGGCGGTCGCGCTGTGGGGTGGATTCGGCCTCGACGAGGTCGATGGCGATGCCGACTTCCGGCCGGTACGACAGTCGCTCGGACTTTCCCATCTGGTCGAGATCGTGCGCGAAATTCAGCGCGACGATCGCAAGGACCGCTGACCCGCCCGACAGCTGGAACTCTTGTCCCAGTTGACAATTGCGGCGAGGTCATATGTGGCGGATCGCACGGAAAAACACGGTACTCTCCCAATGTGGGGTCCCCAGTTTTTCCTCGATCCCGCCGGCTGTCCGTCCACGCCGGCGGGATTCCTAATTGCCGGGGTTGACGCTGCCGGGATCTGGCAGCGACGATGAACAACCCGAGGTGCACGCCCATGCCGCGGTCCCGTCGATTGTCCCTCGAACGTCTCGAAGACCGGTGTACGCCGTCCACGTCCGGCATCACGTGGCCGGACGGTGCGCATCTCACCCTTAGCTTCGTGCCCGACGGGACGCAGGTCGCCGGCAACTCGAGCAGCCTGTTTAGCACCTTCAACGCCATCGCGCCGACGGCCGTCTGGGAGCGTGAGATCGTGCGGGCGGTCCAAACCTGGTCATCCCAGACGAACGTCAACGTCGGCGTCGTGGCCGACGGCGGACAGGCCCTCGGGACGAGCGGTGTCGTCCAGGGCGACAGCCGGTTCGGCGACATCCGCGTCGCCGCCATCCCGATGGCCGCCGGCACCCTCATCACCAACACCGCTTTCCAGTGGTCCGGCACGAGTTGGTCCGGCGACATCGTCA
>DATJGQ010000724.1:0-3772 GCA_035494815.1 Gemmataceae bacterium | reverse complement strand
GTGCGATTCGATAAGTAACTGCTCGCCTCATTGATCGCGGCGAGCGGGATCGGGCCGACGGCCGGGATGCTTAGCCGCAACAGCCGCAGCGCCGCCGGGTCATAGCCGAGCTGTTTGGTGTTGGCGATCACGTCGAGGTTGAGCCGTTCTTGCAGTGTGACCGTGCCGTCGGCATAAACGCTCGCTGTGTCGCCGACGAGGGTCAGCCGCTGGATGCGAAAGACGCCCCCCGCCAGATGGCCGCGCAGGTCGCCGTTGCGGAACCACGCGTTCGACGATCGACCGGGGAGGATGAAAGGTGTCAGTTGGCGGAAGACGGGCAATTGCGACGCCTGCGTCCGGCCCAGCGTCGCCTCGACGGCCGCGGTGATGTCCGAGGCGGAGCGAATGTCTCGGCCGCCCAGAGTCACCCGGCCGGTCGCGCGTCCTCCGATGACTCGACTCTGGCTGTATCGGCTCAGGAATTCGCCCATGTCGACGTTGGCGAACTGGATCAAGCCGTCAAGCCGTCCCTCGTCCCCCCAGGTGTATTCGCCCTTGGCCGTGACGCGACCCATCGACGCCTGCGCCGTACTGTCCGTGAGCCGGATGTAGCCGTGCATGCGGCGAGAAACGGCCCAGCTCAGCGGAAAGCGGGCGTCGGTGATCGTGACGCCGAACAGCTTGCCGCGGCCCATGACGATCTCGGCGGTGCCGTGCCACTCGGTGCCGAGAAGACCGCGGAGGCGGATGTCGAGCGGCCCGTCGATCGGCGGGTCGTCCATGAACGGGCCGAGGAGTGTTCTCGCGTCGGCGCGGTCGAGCGCCAGGTTCAGGAAACTGCGGCGCGCGTCGCGATAGTTGTAAGCGACGAGGGCGCGGAGGCTGCCGCCAGCGACTTGGGCGGTCAGGTCGCTCAGCCGCACTTCCCCGCCCCGGAACCGGGCCTCGCCGCGGAGCGTACCGATAATTGTCTCGTCGTCCCAACTCAGGTCGGTAAGTTCCACCTGCCCCGTACCAGAGGGTTCGCCGCCCGGACCGGTGTAGCGAAAGTCGGACGCCAGGTTCATGCGGCCTCCCAACGGCCGCAACCCCGGCATCCTGAAGGCGTCGGCGAGCCGGCCGAGATCGATGTTGCGAATGCGTAATTGTCCTTCTCCACTCCCTTGTGGGGGAGGCGCCGCGGGCGGCGGAGTACCTTGCGACGGCGGCGGGTACTGCGTGCTGAAGTCGAACGTCCCGCCGAGGGTCTGGCCCTGCACCTTGATGTCGGCACTGCCGCCGCGATAGGTGACGTTCGCCCGCAGCCGTTCGGCCGGGATGTTCTGCACGCGGAGTCGCTCGGCCCGCAACTGCACGTCGGCCGTGATCTCGCGGTCGCGGCCTGGCGGCGCCGGCGGGATCGCCACGTGCACCGAACCTTCCGCGTCGCCTTCGAGGCGGATCGGCGTCTGCGGGACGTCCTTCGTCAGGTTCGTCGTGTCCAGCTTTTTCAGCTGTAAGTCGACCTGACCGGCGACGTTCGGCTCCAGGGGCAGACTCGCGGTCCCGACCAACTCGCCGCCGTATAACTCGGCATGCAAATCCGTCAGCCGTACGCGGTCCGTGTCGAGGTCGTAGCCCGTCCGTAGTGTGCCGAGCTTGAAGTCGTTGATCGCGACGTCGTCGACTCTGGCGGTGCCGTCGGCTTTGACCGTCATCGGCGAGAGTGTCCCGGTCGCGTGGGCGTCAGCCCGGACGTGGCCGGCGAGGCGAATCGACCGCAACTCGGGCGCGACCTGCTGAAAGGCTTTCAGGTCGCTCGGCGGCAGATCGAGTCGCGCGTCATAGCGATACGGATCGGTGACCTGGAGATGCCCGCTGCCGCCGACGGCCGCGCCCTGCAGTCGGCCGCGGGCTTCGCTAACCGCCAATGTGCCGCGCTCCAATCGCAAACGGAAACTCAACTCCTCGGCGGACCGGCCGAAGGCGCGGATGTCCCGGGCGTCGAGGCGGCCGGTCGCGTCCCACTTGGTCAAGTCGCGGATCGCATCGGTGGGAGCCTTGGCGGTGAGTTCGCCGGACGCGACGCCTCCGCCGCCGGCGTTCGCGTTCGGGATCGCCCGCAGCACTTGACCGATGGGCAGCCGGTCGAGTCGCAGGTTGACCATCAGTTCTGTCGCCGGCACCAGGCCGATGGACGCCGTCCCGCTGAGCGTCGGGCCCGCGGGCCCACGCGCCCCCTCCTCCGGCACTCGGGCGCTCAACTCCTCCAACCGAAGGACACCCGATTCGTAGACCGCCCGCGCTTTCACCTCCTGGAGTTCGAGGTCTTCCAGCTTCGCCCACGGCAGTTCGACCGTCCCGTTGAACCGGTACGCCTTCAGGTCCTTGGCATTGTTCATGGGGATATGCGCGTGCACCTGGAACGTGAGCCGGCCGGCGAGCTTGAACGGGACCGCGACGTTCAGCCGTTGAACCAGTTCCGCGAGGTCGACGTCCTTGAGGCCGAGGTTAATCTCGATGTCGTTGTATACCGGTCCCTTCGCGGGCGGGTTCGCCGGCGGGGTGGTCGCGACCACGGGCGGCTGCAACCCGACCAGCGTAACGGCGAGCAGCCCCGGCAACAGATTCGGCCCGTGCGCCCCGGGCGTGTTGCTGATGTCGAACCGGTAGCCGCCGCCCTCGGCGAGCATCTTGACCTGGAGCGGCGGACCGCTCAGGAAGCCTTCGATGGTCCCCTTCCCTTCCCCGGCGGTTTGCACCTGCCCGTTCTTGACCGTCACCCGCAGGTCGGCGTGGCCCGACATGGCGCCGGTCTTGATCGGCATTCGCCAGGCGGCCGGCAGCTTGTCGAGGGCGAGCTTCGTGGCCGTGACGTCGAAGCCCATGTCGGCGGCGTCTCCGCGAAAGTCGAGACGGCCGGTCACCGCAAGGTCGCCGCCGACGCCGCGGCCGCGCAAACCGCTGAGTTTGACCACGCCGTCCACGATTTCGATCTTGCCGCGCACGTCGTCCGCGGCGAGGTCGATCGCGACGACTTCGAGGTGCGGACCGTCCGGGTCGAGCGTGATGCGGTAATGAGGCGTATCCTCGGACGAGTCCAGCCGAACTGTCGCATCGACCGACGTGTCGCCCTGGGCCCGGACCTGTTCCCACGTTACCACTGGGACGAACGGGATCGACCGCAGCTTGTCGGGTGTGACATGGACTTTGTCGCAATGAGCCAGCAGCGACGTGTTGCCGTTATTCCGGTCGCGCTCGCCGCTCAGGGCCCAATGGCTCCAATCGGGGTCGTCCGCGACGCCTTCGATGTGGTAGGCGTCCGGGTCGGAACGGACGGTGCCGCTGATTCGACGAACGACCGTATCGGGCCGGCCCTCGCGGTGGAAAATGATCTGCGCGTCTTCGACCCGGAATACGGGCAGGGCCAACTTGCCGCCTTCGATCTTGGGCAGTTTCGTGACGAGGTTGTCGTCGCGGTCGAGTCGGAGGGTGACGGTTGCGTTCCGCAGGACGACGGTGCCGCCGGAGAGTTCGCCGCGGGCGAGTTGCGGCAAACTCAGGTTCGCCTCGACGTCGGGAACGGTCGCCCATGGCGGGCTGCCGTCCGGGGCCCCGTCTTCGAGAAACTGAAGGCCGGTAAGCGACGTGCCGCGCAGGCCGACTGACGCGCCCTCGACACGGACCGGGGCGCCGGTCGCCTCCTGAATCCGGGCCGCCACCTGATTGGTGACGAGCGAGGACCGGAGCAGGAACCAGCCGCCCACGATGAGCAGGCTGATGAGAACGACGAGTCCGACCGCGATCCGAA
>DATJGQ010000723.1:0-5178 GCA_035494815.1 Gemmataceae bacterium | reverse complement strand
GGGCAATACTAAGTTCTAGCTCCCACACCCTTCGGGAAGCCGAACAGCCGTACCGAGAGGCGCTCCGTCTGTTGCTTCAGTTGACGAGGGACCACTCGGACAAACCAGCTCTCCGCTTGAAACTCGCTTGGCAGCTGAACGACTTGGCCCTTGCAGTGGGAGACGAGAAAGGGGAATCACTATACCGCCAAGCCCTGAGCGAGTACGCGCTACTCCCGTCGGGAATCTGCGATTCCAAAGAGGGCCGAGACCTTCAGGCTGGGGCCCTTGGCAACCTGGGCCTTCTATTGAGTAGAACGGGCCGCGAACGGGACGCTAAGCAGGCGCTGCGCCGTGCCTTGGAAATTAGCCAGGGACTAGCAACCGAGTTCCCTCATGAGACCAAGCACAGGTTTAACACCGCACGTCGTTGCCTAAGTCTGGCCGAGCTTTTGATGGCACCGGACGGGTCGCAGGAGCGCGAGGGCGTGCTCGCTCGGAATGACGTACTTGGTGATGTGGTATTCGTGTCACGACCCGGCGCGTCGCGGGAGAGCGAGGCCCTGCTTCGCAAAGCCTACGGCCTGTTCTATCAATTGGCTTCCGACTTCCCACAGACGGGTGTCTTCGCTGCCCTGAGCGCCGCGCGGAGTGATCTCATCAAACTTCTGGAGATGGAGGGGCGAATTGACGACGCGTTGGCCATCCAGCGCAACGTCGTCGAACTCTGGCGCCGGACCTACGAGAGTGACCCGAACGACTATTGGCCCATGCTCGAACTCGGCCGGGAGACCAATAACATGGGCGTCCACTTGGAGTGGTTCGGCCGGTTTCGAGACGCGGAAGTGGAGCATCGCGAGGCCCTGCGCGTACGGCAGGACGGCTGGGCGAAAAGCCGCCAGTCCGGCGGCTCTGATGTCCGACCGAACCCCGGCACGTCTGAAAGCCTCTGCGCCCTCGCTAGCGTCATCGGCAAACAGGCCGACGAACTGTACACGCAAGGGCGGCTGATCGAAGCGGAGGAGTACTACCGCAAGGCTATGACGTACTACGACCAACTACCCGTCAACAGAACAAGGAGGCTGGCCTGGGATTTGGCGACCTGGCGGGACCCACGGTTCCGCGACCCCGGTCGGGCGGTTGAGCTAAGTCGGTACGGGGTCGATCGGTCTCCGCGCGACGCCGACTGGGTGGAGACACTCGGGCACGCCCAATATCGGGCGGGCAAGATGCTCGAAGCTCTTTCGACCTTAGAGGCTTCGATGCGGCTCCGAAACTGCGGAGACGCTGAGACCTGGTTCTTGATCGCAATGGCCTACCGACAGCTTGGCGATGCGTACGGGTCGCTCATGTATTACCTTGCGGCCGTTCGCTGGATGGACACATACCAGCCGTGCCGCTACCACCTTCGAGAACTCCGGGCCGAGGCAGCGGCCCTGTTGGGCGTCAAATACGAGCCGCGGGCCGAAGTCGGAATGCCCCGACCGCCCGAGGACTGATGCCGATCTTCCGGTGATACCACCGCTCACGTGACACGACGGGCCGCGGCCGGCCCGGCCTCGCCCCGGCGCCCGGTCTGCGCGCCGGGACCAGAGGCGCTATCGCCCCGCACACCACTTTAGACCCCAGGAGACAAGTATCATGCGCCTGACCCCTCGCCTCCGATCGTGGCTCTGCAGTCCCCACTACTGCCGCCGGCAAGCCCCGCCGCGACAGGCAACCGCCCGGCTGCGGCTGGAGCAGCTTGAAGGCCGAGCGTTGCCCTCGTTCGGCTTCGGCTGGGCCTTAGGCGCCGGCGGCCCAAATCATGACGCCGGCGATGGCATCGCCGCGGACGCCCAGGGCAACGTTTATGTGTCCGGTGAATTCAGCGGCACGGTGAATTTCGACCCCACAGGCTCCCCGGCCGGCGCCTTAACCAGTGCCGGGTCCACCGACAGCTTCGCCGCGAAGTACTCGGCCGCAGACGGGTCACTCCAGTGGGCCACGGACCTGGGGCCTGGCGTCAGAGCGGTCATCGCCGTCCAAGGCTCCAACGTCTACCTGGCTGGTGTCAGTACTAGCCCCAGTGGCCAATATAGCACCCAGGCCGACCGGCTCGACGCCGCCACCGGTGCCTCTGTCTGGCCGGCGCCGGTCACCCTGGCCAGCGGCGGCGGCTGGGCGGACGTCACGGTCGGCCCCACGGGCAGCATCTACGTCACCGGGAGCAATTCCTCGTCACAAACGTTTGCGGCGAAGCTCGACGGGTCCGGCAACGTGCTGTGGACCCAGACGACTAGCGGGGGTAGCGGCGCCGAAGGGCGGGGCGTCGCGGTGGACGGCTCCGAGAACGTCTATGTGACCGGGGACTTCACCGGAACGGTGAACTTCGGCGGCCGCACGCTGACGAGCCTGTCCGGCACTCAGGACGCCTTCATCTGGAAGCTCGACCCCAGCGGGAATTCTGTCTGGGCGGGAGGCATGGGGAACGGCGGCGGCTCTGACTTCGGCGCGGGCATCGCCGTGGACGGCTCGGCTAACGTCTACGTCACGGGGGGCTGGGGCGGCAACGCAGCGTCGCAGAAGAGCGACTTCGACCCCGACCCCAGCAGGGCGTACAAGCTGACGCTCATCGGCAACCAGGACATCTTCGTCGTCAAGCTCGCCCCCGGCGCCGGCGGGTCCCTGCAACTGTCCTGGGCCAAGAGCATCGGTGGCAAGAACGCCTCGGCCGCCGGGTTCGATGTGGCGGTGGACGGGGCGGGGAACGTGTACACGACGGGGCGGTTCAACGGCTCAGTCGATTTCGACCCAGGTCCGGGGACGTACGCACTCCGAGCCACTGGCTCCTTTGCTGGCTCCAATAACGCTTTCGTGTCCAAGCTCGACGCCAGCGGCAACTTCGCCGCAGCCGTCTGCATGGGCGGTGGTGGTGGCGCTCTTCTTAGCGGCAGTTTCGGCTATAGCATCGCGGTCGATGGCTCCGGCAACGTCTACACCACGGGGCAGTTGCAGGGGACGGGCGACTTCGACCCCACCTCCGGCACGTACAACCTGACCAGCCACGGCGTTAACGACGCCTTCGTGTCGAAGCTGACGCAGTCCAGCCCGCTCTTAGCCGCCGGCGGTCCGGCTACCGGGACCACAGCAGCCCACCTGACCGACGCCCAACTCCAACCGATCCTCGCCGCCGCCATCAGTCGCTGGGCCGCCGCCGGCCTGGACACCGCGCGCCTCGACGTGCTGCGACACGCGACCGTCACCATCGCCGACCTCGGCGGCTCCTACCTCGGCCTCGCCGATCCGGACACGCACGCCATCCGCATCGATGACGACGCGGCCGGCCACGGCTGGTTTGTCGACCCCACGCCGCACGACGATTCCGAATTTACGGGGCCAAGACAACTGCTGCGGCGACGGATGGACCTGCTGTCCGTCGTCGCGCACGAGTTAGGCCATCTCATCGGCTTGGACGACGATCACGACGCTGCTCATGCCACGAACGTGATGACCGATTCGCTCACTGCCGGCACGCGCCGACTGCCTGTGGCTACGGACGTGCCCCCACTCGCGGCTGTTCGCCCCATAGCTCTCCCCGATTCGGCAACTCACGGCCGCGCGCGTCGGCGTTAACCAGTCCTCGCCTTAAGAAGCGTGAGCGACGCCGATCACCCACGTCGCTCACGCTTCGGACTAATCATCACTTCACCAGAACGGCGGCCACCCCTTACCGTTCCTCTTTCAAATCAAATACACTGTTGCACGCACAACCGCGATCGCGTATCCAAGGGGCCTGGACACGCCGTTGGTATGGGAGCGTCTCACCGCACCCGTCGGGTTGATGCAGTCCCGCCGATTGACACACGAATCAGACTCGTGACAAAGACCGCCACAAGAACTGTCGTCATCGCTTTGACCCGCAACGAATGGCCCGACAGCACACCTCGCTACACATCTCGGAGGCACCCATGACTCGCCGCAAGCTCCTTATTGCCATCACCGCGATCGCCGCCGCGCTCGTCATGGGTCAGTGTTACATGGCTCTGGAGTCACGCGCCCGGGCCGACGGCGGCCCGGGCAACGAGGCACGGCTGGACGACGATCTGACCCGCGTACTACGGCAGGCCAAATTCACCGGCCGCATCGAAGACCAGCTGGAACGTCGCCTCGGCCGCGACCTCGACCCGGATCGCGCCAACCTCGGCCGGCTGCTCTTCTTCGACAAGATTCTCGGCCTCAACAACGACAACGCTTGCGCCGGTTGTCATTCGCCGACGAACGGGTTCGGCGACACGCAGTCGATCGCCATCGGCGTCGAGAACAACAACGTCGTTGGCCCGGGCCGCCGCGGGCCGCGGAACCAGCGGCGAACGCCGATGGTCCTGAATACCGCGTTCTTCCCGAACCTGATGTGGAACTCGCGGTTCGCCGCCGTGTCCGACGACCCGTTCGACAATAGCGACGGGTTCATCTTCCCGCCGCCGGAAAGTCGAAGTCTGTCGTATCTGCCGCACCTCCTCACCGCCCAGGCGTTCATCCCGCCGACCGAACGCAACGAGGCGGCCGGGTTCGATTTCCCGGGCACCAGCAGCGACATCCGCGCCGAGGTCGTCCGCCGCCTCAACCAGACGCCCAACTACCGGGGACTGTTCCGCCAGGTGTTCCGGGACATCGGCCCGAACGAACCGATCATTTATGACCACCTGGCGGCCGCGATCGCTGAGTTCGAATTTACGCTGACGTTCGCCCGCGCCCCCATCGACCTGTTCGCTCGCGGCGAGCGCGGGTCGATGACGGCGGCGGAGAAACGCGGGGCGTTGTTGTTTTTCGGCGACGCCGCCTGCGTCTCCTGTCACGCGGTCGCCGGGGACGCCAACGAGATGTTCAGCGACTTCACCCCGCACGTGATCGGGGTGCCACAGATCATGCCGCGCGTCAGCAACTCGACGTTCGACGGGCCGAATCAGAATGAGGACTTCGGCCTGGAACAGATCACCGGCCGAAAGGCCGACCGCTATGCGTTCCGCACCTCGCCGTTACGCAACGTCGCTCTGAACGCGGCGTTCTTCCACAACGGCGCGTTCACGTCGCTGGAGGACGCGATCCGGCACCACCTCGACGTCCGCGACTCGGCCCTGAAATACACGCCGGTCGGTCGGCTGGCCCCAGACCTGACCGGACCGACCGGGCCGATCCAGCCTGTGCTGGCGCGCGTGG
>DATJGQ010000722.1:0-4249 GCA_035494815.1 Gemmataceae bacterium | reverse complement strand
CTTCGCCCGCCGCCCGCCTCTGGTCCGGCGCCGGTTCGCCGACCGGCAACTGCGCCGCCTCGCCCTTCTGCGACTCGCGCTCGACGATCAGCTTGTCGCCGGCCTTCATGATGCCGCCGTTGACCAGCTTCTCGACCAATTGCCGGTGCAACTGCTCGTGCTCGTGCGGCGTCGAGTCCGCGTCGGAGTGTAGCGACACGATGATGTCGCGCTTGCCCGTTTCCGGGTCGCAGCGCAGGCGGATGGTCATCTCGGCCATGATCGGCTCCCTCTGTCGCGGACACTGTATTCTAGCTGGTTCTCGCTAACGACACACCGCTTGGAGTAATGACGAATGCCTAATGACGAATGACGAAGGAATGACGAAAGCCGAATGACGAATGGCCGCTGACCGGAAACTGTCGTTTCGTCATTCGGTATTCGTCATTCGTCATTCGACATTCGTCATTCCCGGCGCCTCGCCGCGGCCGCTATACTCGACTCCACAATGCGGGTCGATACGCTCACGATCGTCGGCGTTGGTCTGATCGGCGGGTCCGTCGGACTGGCGGCGCGCGAGCGGGGCGTGGCGGGCCGGATTCTCGGCGTTGGCCGCTCGCCAGAGTCTCTGGCCCGGGCCGTCGGTTGCCGCGCGATCGACGCCGGCACGTGCGACCTCGCCGGCGCCGCCCGGGACTCGGACCTCATCCTCTTTTGTTCCCCCGTCGATCGCATCGTCACTCAGGTCCGGCAGGCCGCGGAAGTCTGCCGGCCGGGAACCGTCCTCACCGACGCGGGCAGCACGAAGGATACGATCGTCCGCGCCGTCGACGGCACGCTGCCGGACGGCGTCGCGTTCGTCGGCGGACATCCGCTCGCCGGGTCGGAGAAGCGCGGGCCGGAACACGCCCGCGCCGGCCTGTTCGCCGGCCGGGTCGTGATCCTGACGCCGACGCCGCGGACGGACTCGCGGGCGGTCGAACGCGTTACGGGCTTCTGGCGAGCGCTCGGGGCCCGCGTCCTATCGATGAACCCGCAGGACCACGACGACGCCCTGGCCGTCACCAGTCACCTGCCGCACCTGGTCGCGGCGGCGCTGGCGAACACGCTGCCCGACCATCTGCGCGACCTCGCCGCGACCGGGTTCCGCGATACGACCCGCGTCGCCGCCGGCGACCCGGACCTTTGGGCCGCGATTTTCGCCCAGAACCGCGGGGCCGTGCTCGCCGCGCTCGGGCGGCTGAACGCGGGCCTGGCCGCCTTCCGCGACGCCCTCGAACACGACGACAATTTCGCCCTCCACCAATGGCTCGACCACGCGAAACAGGTGCGGGATGCTCTGGGAAGTTGAACTCTGGCCGAAGGACCGCAACCCCGACCACGAGCGCGTCTGCGCCGATTACGACCTGCTCACGCACTCGTCCCGCGGCCGCGAGGTATTCGAGAGCGGCAGCCGCGGCTATCTCGTCGACGCGCACCTCACGACCGAGCAAGACCGCGTCCGGCTCGTGGACCTGTTGAGCGATCCGATCGTCGACTGGGTCCGCATGGACCGGCTCAACGCCGAGCACCGCGACCGGCCGGGGTGGGTGAAGCTGACCGTGTTGCCGAAGCCCGGCGTCATGGACCCGGTGGCGGAGAGCGTCGTCTCGGCGGCGCGCGACCTCGGCCTGGCCGTGAAAGCCGTCCGCACCTTCCGCCGTTATCAGGTCCGGGCCGAGGCGCTCGCGACCCGGCGCGACTTGTGCCGCAAGGTCCTGGCGAACGACGCGATCGAACAAGTCGTCGAGGGCACTCTGCCCGAAGGCCCGCTCACCGTCGGCACGCCCTACACGTTTCACAAGGTGACTGTGCCGCTGCGGAACCTCGACAACCCCGCCCTCGAGAAGCTGAGCCGCGACGGGCAATTGGCGCTGACGCTGGACGAGATGCGGGCGATTCAAGCGCAATTTCGCGAATTGGCCCGTGACCCGACCGACGTCGAACTGGAAACGCTCGCCCAGACCTGGAGCGAACATTGCTCGCACAAGACGCTCAAAGGCCGGATCGAAATCGACGGCCGCGTCTATGACAACCTGCTCAAAGACACGATCTTCGCGGCGACGCAGGAAGTGCGAAAACGCCTCGGCGCGGACGATTGGTGCGTCAGCGTCTTCGAGGACAACGCGGGTGTGGTGAAATTTGACGAGAACAACCACGTCTGTTTCAAGGTCGAGACGCACAACCGGCCCAGCGCGATCGAGCCGTACGGCGGGGCCAACACCGGCCTCGGCGGCGTGATCCGTGACGTGCTCGGCGTCGGCCTCGGCGCGAAACCGATCTGCAACACGGACGTGTTCTGTTTCGCCCCGGCGGATTTTCCGCCGGAAGAACTCCCGCCCGGCGTGCTACACCCGCGGAAGGTCATTCAAGGCGTCGTCGCCGGCGTGCGCGATTATGGCAATCGCATGGGCATCCCGACCGTCAACGGCGCGGTCCTCTTCGACGAGCGCTATCTGGCCAATCCGCTGGTCTTCTGCGGGACGGTCGGCGTCATGCCGGTCGGGGCGGAACGCAAAGCCGCTCAACCGGGCGATCTGATCGTGGCAATCGGCGGCCGGACGGGCCGCGACGGCATTCACGGGGCGACCTTTTCGTCGCTCGGGCTGCACGATCAGTCGGAGGCGGTGAGCGGCGGCGCCGTGCAGATCGGTCACGCGATCCACGAAAAGAAACTGCTCGACGTGCTCCTGGCGGCCCGCGACCGCGGCCTGTATCACGCCGTCACCGACTGCGGCGCCGGCGGGTTCAGCTCCGCGATCGGCGAGATGGGGGCCGAACTCGGGGCGGTCGTCGATCTCGATAAGGCGCCGCTCAAGTACGAGGGGCTGTCGTATACGGAAATCTGGATCTCCGAGGCGCAGGAGCGGATGGTGCTCGCCGTGCCGCCGGACAAGTGGCCGGAATTGCAAGCGCTGTGCGGCGGCGAGGACGTCGAAGCAACGGCGCTAGGAACGTTCGAGAAGACCGGGCGATTGCGATTGCGTTATCAGGACGAGGAAGTCGCCGACTTGGCGATGGCGTTTCTGCACGACGGGCGGCCCAAGGTAATTTGTCAGAGCCGCGAGCGTAAGCGAGCGGGACCAGGACCCCTCCCGCTCGCTCACGCTCGCGGCTCTGATTTCAATGCGATCTTGAAGTCCGTCCTAGCGTCGCCCAGTGTCGCCTCCAAGGAATGGATCATCCGCCAGTACGACCACGAGGTCCAAGGCGGCACCGTGCTCAAGCCGCTGGTCGGCGCCAACGGCGACGGCCCCGGCGACGCGGCCGTCATCCTCCCCCTCCTCGGCTCCCACCGCGGCTTGGCGGTCGGCTGCGGTATCAACCCGTGGTACGGCGACCTCGACCCGTACGCGATGGCCGCCGCCGTCATTGACGAGGCGGTCCGCAACGTCGTCGCCGTGGGCGCCGATCCGTCGCGGATCGCGTTGCTCGACAACTTTTGTTGGGGCAACGTCAACGATCCGGAAACGCTCGGCGGCCTCGTCCGCGCCGCCGAGGCCTGCCGCGATGTGGCGATCGCTTACGGGATGCCGTTCATCAGCGGCAAGGACAGCCTCAATAACGAATACCGTTCCGCCGAGCGGACGATCAAGATTCCGGGCACCTTACTCATCAGCGCGCTCGGGCAGGTTCCGGACGTACGGCGGTGCGTCAGCATGGACTTGAAGTCGCCGGGTCACGTGCTCTACCTCGTCGGCGAAACCAGGGACGAACTCGGCGGCTCCCATTACAACCGGGTCACGGGTCAAACCGGCGGCGAACCGCCGCGGCTGAATCTCGACCGGGCCCCGAAGCTGTTCCGGGCGCTGCACGCGGCGATCACACAGGGACTCGTGCGTTCGTGCCACGACCTGAGTGAAGGCGGATTGGCCGTCGCGCTCGCGGAGATAGCGTTCGCGGGCAATGTCGGCGCCGACATCTCTTACCAGCCCGAAGTGCGAGCGAGGGAGGAGTCCTGGCTCTTCAGCGAATCGCCGACGCGATGGGTCGTCGAAGTCACGCCGGTTAATGTTGCGGCCGTCGAAGCCGCGTTCGCGGAATTGCCGCTGATAAGACTCGGCACGACGACGGCCGAGCCGCGGTTGCGGATTGCCGGAAAGAGTGGGGAATGGATCATTTGGGCGCCGCTGAAGGAGCTTAAGGCGGCCTGGCAAAACTCGTCATATTAACGTGTCCGGCGAGCGGGGTCGCGTAAGCGCCCCGAGGACTTCCGATCGCTCGAGCGTTC
>DATJGQ010000721.1:0-8272 GCA_035494815.1 Gemmataceae bacterium | reverse complement strand
CGATGCATTGCCGCCAATCCGCAACAAAGTGTCACTGAAGATTCTTGAAGACTGGGTGTCTCTGGTCGCTTCAGAGCGACGACCGCAGACCCCGGCGAGTCCCAAGCCGCCACCCGCGGTGACGACCGCGGAAGCCAAGGTTGAAACCAAGCCCGAGAAAACCGCCGGTCCCGCGGACCCGTTCGACCCGGCGATCTTCAACCGCCAGCATCATGCGAGTCCGCCCGTTTCCCACGATGCCGACCCGAAGCGGCCTTAGCCCGAGAATTTCTCCAGGGCGACCATCAGCGCGTGAGTTCCCTTGCGGCCGTAGCCTTGAGCCAGCACGCCGTTGAAGAGTTGCGCGACCAACGCCAGGCCCGGCATGGCGATCTTCATCCGCCGCGCCTCTTCGAGTGCGATACTCATGTCCTTGACGAAGTGCTCCGCGTAGAAACCCGGCTCGAAGTTGCGGTCGATCATCTTCGGGCCGAGATTGTTCAACTGCCAGCTCGCCGCCGCGCCGCCGCCGACGGACTGCAGCACCACTTTCGGGTCGAGGCCCGCCTTGCCGGCATAAAGCAGTGCCTCGCAAACGCCGTTCAGCGCCCCGGTGATCAGGATCTGGTTGACCATTTTCGTGTGTTGACCGGCGCCGGCCTGTCCCTGGTGCACGATCGTCTTGCCCATGCAAGACAGGAGCGGCTTGACCGCTTCGATCACGTCCGCGTCCCCGCCGACCATGATCGAGAGCGCCGCGTTTTTCGCGCCGACGTCGCCGCCGGAGACCGGGGCGTCCAGCGCGGCGACGCCCTTCGCCTTCGCCGCCTCGTAAATCTCGACGGCCAGCGCCGGTTGGCTCGTCGTCATGTCCACGAGCACGCTGCCCGCCTTGGCGCCCGCGAGCGCCCCTTTCTCGCCGAGAAACACCTCGCGCACGTCGGACGGGAAGCCGACGATCGCGAAGACGACGTCGGACTTCTCGGCGACGGCCTTCGGCGTGTCCGCCCAGGCGGCGCCCGCGTCGAGCAGCGGTTGCGCCTTTGACTTCGTCCGCGTGGAGACGGTCGTCGTGTAACCGGCGGTCATGATGTGCCGGCACATCGACTGGCCCATCACGCCGGTGCCGATGAAGCCGACGCGGGTCTTGCCGGGCTGAACGGTCGCGATCTGCATGGCTAGTTCGTCTCGTGGTTCCGGGTCTGACAATACTCGCGGCTATGGTAAGCAGTCCGGCAGATCGCGGCAAACCCCATCGCCGCTGCCGATTCGGCACCGCGTGATATGCGGATCGAATTCACGCCTATGCTCAGGCGGGCTAGAATAGTGCTGCAACACGCTCCGGTGGTTGGCGTCGGCAATGCACATACCCAAATTGCGATCGCCGATCGTTCTCGTCCACGGCCTGCTGGGCTTCAGTGGCGTGCGCGTGTTCGGCAAGTCGCTCGTAAAGTACTTCCACGGTATCGAAGACGACCTGGAGGCGGCCGGCAACCGGGTTCATTGCGCCGGGCTCACCCCGACCGCCGGGATCGCCCAGCGCGCGGCCGAGCTGCGGACATTTCTGAACCGCGAGGTGCCGACCGAGCCCGTTCACGTGCTGGCACACAGCATGGGCGGCCTCGACGCCCGGTACATGATTTCCCGGCTCGGCATGCACGACCGCGTCCTCTCCTTGACGACGCTCGGAACGCCGCACCGCGGCACGACCTTCGCCGATTGGGGAATTCGCCGGCTGTCGCTGACCTTTAAGCCGCTCGCCAAACTCTTCGACGTCCCCGACCAGGCGTTCTTCGACTTGACGACCGAAAGCTGTCGGAGTTTCAACGCCGAAGTACCGGACGCGCCCGGCGTGCGCTATTTCTCCGTCGCCGGACGCTGCACCAACGTCTGGCTGGCGCCGCAATGGCTCATCCCATATAGCGTCGTTTCAAAGGCGGAAGGCGACAACGATGGCATCGTCTCCGTCGCCTCGGCCGCCTACGGAGAGGCGAGCGAAGTCTGGGACGGTGACCACCTCAGCCTCATCAACTGGCCGAACCCGATCGCGCAAAAGAACGGCTGCTGGCAGGAACGGACCGCCCTCTACGCCGGCCTGATCCGCCGACTTGCCGACGCCGGCTTCTGACCGCAGCGGCCGTTACTCAACCGTTACGCAGCTATTTCCGAACCGAAGTTACAATTCTCGCGGACGACGGGCCGGGGACCATCCGGAGTTGGCCGGCGCTCGTCGTATCGGTAGCCCGACCACACTTACCAAGTCACGAGGTCGTCATGCGCGTGTTCTTGTTAACCGCCGCCGTCGCCTGGGCGTATCATCCGGTTTTCGCCCAACCGGGGGACGTCGGTGGAAAGCCGACCGGAAGTCGCATCGTTACGGTCACCGTCTATCAGACCAGCGCCCTGGTCACCCGCACGGTAGACGTGCCCGAAGGCGCCGGTACGGTCGAACTGGTCGTCTCGCCGTTGCCGCCGGAGACCGTTCCGAGTTCGCTCTACGCCGAGGGCACCGACGGAATTCGCGTGCTGAATTCGCGGTTTCGCACCCGCGCCATCCGGGAGGACACCCGCGACGAGGTGCGCAAACTGCAAGCCCAGATCAAACAGCTGGCCCAGGAAGCGCAACGCCTCCAAGCGGACATCAAGACCGCGAACGAGAATCAGCAGTTCCTGACCAAGCTCGAAGCGTTCACGGGCGCGACCATGCAGCACCTCACCGAGAAAGGTCTGCTAAACGCTGACACCACGATCGCGCTCGCCAAGTATGTGATGAGTTCGCGCGTCGAGCGGTCGAAGGAAGTCGTCGCGCTGCAGCAACAAGTTCAAGCTAACAACGAGCAATCGGAGTTCGCCAAACGGCAAGTCGCCGAACTGACGAGCGGCGTGCAGCGGACGGAACGCGACGCGGTCATTGTGGTGGACAAGGCGAACGCGCCCGCGGGAATGGTGAGGCTCAACTATCTTGTCGGGTCGGTGGCCTGGCGGCCGCAATACAAGCTCCGCGCCGGCAAGGACAAGGACCCCGTGTCGCTGGAATACCTCGCGTCGGTGCGGCAGCAGACGGGCGAAGACTGGACCGGCGTCGCGCTCGCGCTATCCACCGCCCAGCCAATGCTCAACGCCTCGCCGCCGGAGTTGAAATCGCTCGAAGTGTCCGCGATCGCGGCGAGTGCCCCGAACCCGATGGGCATCGGACAGCCGGGCGGCGGCCCCGGAGCGATGGGCGGCCGTAGCGGCAAAGACGTTTACAAGGAACTCCAACAGCGGGCCGGCGAAAGTCGGGCACAATCCCAGCAGTTGAGCAACACGCTCAACTGGGTCGAAGCCGGCAAGGTGATCAACGAGGCGGCCGCCCTCGAACAGTTCGGCGACCTGATGGCCACCCGCGACGAGATCGTCCTGGCCAAGCGCGAACTCGGCGAGGCGGTCAATGACGGGCCGAGCGTGACGTTCCGCCTCCGAACCAAGTTGACGCTGCCGTCGCGCAACGACGTGCAGACGCTCGAGGTCGCCCGCATCGAACTGGCCCCGGAGTACTTCTATAAGGCCGTTCCGGTGCTGACCCCGCACGTGTATCGAGAGGCGACGTTGACCAATAAGAGCGACTTCGTGTTGCTTCCCGGCGAAGCGACGATGTACCTCGGCACCGACTTCGTCGGCCGATCCGAATTGCCTCTGGTCGCGATCGGCAAGCAGTTCACGGTCGGATTCGGCGTGGACCCGCAATTGCAAGCGAGCCGGCAGTTGCTCAACAAAACGCGGACGACCACCGGCGGCAATCAGGTGCTGACCTTCGATTACCGCATCCTGGTGAATAGCTACAAGACGGAACCGGTTCGGCTGCAGGTGTGGGACCGCATGCCGAAGGCGGAGGCCCAGGCGGTCGCGGTCAATCTCGTCAGCCAGAAGCCGGACGTGAGCACGGACCCGCTGTATTTGCGGGAGGACCGTCCGAAGAATCTGCTCCGGTGGGACGTGACGGCCCAGCCGACGCAGAACGGCGAAAAGGCGCTGACGATCGACTACCAGTTCAAGCTGGAGTTGGACAAGAATATGCAGATCGGCGCGGTCGCGGCGAAGTAGTGTTATGGTGACATGAGCCAGCCGGGAGCGTCGGTCACATTAGCCCGCCGCTTGCGGCGGGGTCTTGAGAAGCCAAGACCCGCCGCAAGCGGCGGGCTAACTCCGGCTCGCCGGGAGAATCGACATGGCGTCGGCACACATCGTCGTCGTGGAAGACGAACCGGCCATCCGCCGCGGCGTCGTCGATGCGTTGCGCGTCTCCGGCTACGAGGTCACCGAAGCCGCGGACGGCGACGCGGGCCTGGAAGCCGCGTTGCGTCGCGGCGTCAACCTGGTGCTTCTCGACCTTTTGCTGCCGAAGCGCGACGGGCTCGAGGTGCTCAAGGAACTCCGGAAGACGCGCCCCGCGCTGCCGGTCATTGTGCTCACCGCCCGCGGCACCGAGGAAGATCGCGTCCGGGGTCTGAAGACGGGGGCCGACGACTATGTCGTCAAACCGTTCTCCGCCCGCGAACTGCTCGCGCGTGTGGAAGCGGTGTTGCGCCGTTCGCCGCACGCCGCCGCGGAGACGACCGCCGCAAAGCTCGGTAAAGCGCGGCTGGATTTTCTCCGCCGCGAGGTCCACTGGCCGAACGGTGAGCGGACCGAACTCTCCGAGACGGAGGCGGCCATCCTGTCCTACCTGCTCTCGCACCGCGATCGCACGGTCACGCGCGAGGACCTCCTGGCGTGCGTCTGGGGCATCGCACCACAAGGCGTCGAGACCCGGGCGATCGACATGCACATCGCCCGGCTCCGCGCGAAGCTCCGCGATCCGACAGGTCACGCCACCCCCGAGGCCATCGTCACCGTCCGCGCCCGTGGTTACATGGCCGGCCCCGAACTGCTGCCCGCTCCGGCGAACTCACGGACGGGGGCCACCGCATGAGTAGCTGGCTTCGGACCCGCGCCTGGGCACTGTTGGGATACGTGGCCATCGTCGCACTCGTGATCGGCGGCCTCGGCTGGGTCACCGCCGCCGCGCTGAGGCTGGAACTGTCCGACACGATGCGACTGGCGCTCTGGCGGCTCGACAGCCGCGTCGCCCCCGCGCTGGCCCGCGAGGACAGCCGGCCGTATCAGCATTATGACCCGCTTTTCGTGCCACTTCCGGTGATGAACATCGCCGGCCAGGCCCTCGCGCCGGGCTCGGTCCTGGAGCCGTCGCCGCTCTTGAACGCAGAGATGCCGTCTTGGATCGCACTGCACTTCCAGACAAGCGCCGACGGCAAATGGCAGTCGCCGCAAGTCTTGAATGACAACCTGGCGGCCAAATTCCAACAGGCACAAATCCGTTTGGACCTGTCGAACGTCACACCGGAAAGGGCCGAACTATTGGCCGCGCTTCAACAGTATCCCGTCGCAGTAATGCTCGGGCATTTGCCGAATCTCGGGGACGAGCCGAGCATCGTCAACGAAGCGCAGCAACGGCTCGAGCAGCAACAAGCGGCCGTCCAGCAGGTGAACCCGGGCGTGCAGAACCCGTTATTGCCCAACGACAACAGCGACCTCGCCAATCGCCTCCGCCAACAAAACGCGTTCAAAGGTGAAGCCCGCGGCGGCAACACGGCGAACACGGCGAATTACAACCTGACGCCGTTGTTCGGCGACGTCATCCCGTGGGGCGAACTGGGCGGAAAATGGGCCGGCCCGAGCAACGGCCGGGCGTCGACCGTCCAGATCGGACTTTTCATGCCGCTATGGCTGCGGGCGGAGGGACAGCCGGAACGGCTCGTCCTCGCACGGTTGGCCCAATCCGGCGGCCGCAAAGTCGTCCAAGGCGTGCTTCTCGATTGGCAGAAGCTCCAGGAGATCCTCACCGCCGAAGTGCAAGACCTTTTTCCGAACGCCCGCATGCTCCCGCTCCCGGACGGGCCCCCCGAATATCCGGAACGGGTGATGACGGCATTGCCGATTCAGCTCGATCCCGGGCCGCTGACCGCGAGCGTGCTGCCCGGCTGGTCGCCGTTACGCGTGGGTTTGCTGCTGGCCTGGGCGGCGGCGCTACTCGCGCTCCTCGTCGTCGGCCTCGGCGGCTGGTCGCTGTTTGACTTGTCCGAACGCCGCTTCCGCTTCGTCTCGGCGGTGACGCACGAATTGCGGACGCCGCTTACGACGTTGCGACTTTACCTCGACATGCTCACCAGCGGCCTGGTCCGCGAAGAGCTAAAAAAAGAAGAGTATTTGCACACGCTGCACGGCGAGTCGGACCGGCTGCACCGGCTCGTGAGCAACGTCCTCGATTTCGCGCGGCTGGAGAAGCAGCGGCCGAAGCTGGCGATGCGGCCGGTCGCGGTCCCCGAACTGCTCGACGGCGTCCGACAGAATTGGCAGAGCCGCTGCGCGGCGAGCGGTAAGGAACTTATCGTCGAAGTCACGCCCGGCTGCGGTGTCGAGGTGACGACCGACCCGCAGCTCGTCGAACAGATCCTGGGGAACCTGATCGACAACGCCTGCAAATACAGCCGCGGCGCGACCGACAATCGCGTCTGGCTGCGGGCGCGGCGCGACGGCCGGTCGGTGTTATTGGAGGTCGAGGACCGTGGGCCGGGAGTGCCCCCGCGCGAGCGGCGGCTGATCTTCCGCGCCTTCCGCCGCGGCCGGCAGGCCGACGTCACCGCGGGCGGGGTCGGCCTGGGGCTCGCGCTCGCCGTTCGCTGGGCGCGGCTGCTCGGAGGCCGGTTGCACGTCCAACCCGGTGCCGGCGACGTCGGCGCCTGTTTCCAGTTGCGGCTGCATGCGGATGCGTGAACAATCGGCAGTCGGGCAATCCCATTCCTGGCTCCCGGGTCATCCATGCGCGCGGAAATCATCTCCATCGGCAGCGAACTGACCAGCGGCCAGAACCTCGACACCAACAGCCAATGGCTCAGCCGCCGGCTGGCCGAGATGGGCATTCCCGTCCTTTATCACACGACTGTCGCCGACGACCTGGAGGCCAATCTGGACGTGTTTCGCGCCGCCGTCCGCCGGGCCGATTTGGTGGTCGCGACCGGCGGCCTGGGGCCGACGCAGGACGATCTCACCCGCGACGTGCTGGCGCAAACCGCCGGCGTGGAACTGGCACTGCACGAGCCGTCGCTGCGTCACATCGAGGAGATGTTCTCCCGCCGCAGGCGCATCATGACGGACCGCAATCGCGTACAGGCGTACTTCCCCGCGAACGCGGACGTCATGCCGAACCCGCACGGCACCGCCCCCGGGATTTGGATGACGATCGGCGACTGTCGCATCGCGGCGATGCCCGGCGTCCCGTCGGAGATGTTCGCAATGTTCGAGCAGGAGGTGCGGCCCCGCCTTGTCGCGGCCGGCCTCGGCGGCGGCGTGCTCGTGCAGCGAAAGATCAACTGTTTCGGTGCGGGTGAATCGGCCGTCGAGGCGAAGTTGCTCGACCTGACGTGCCGTGGCCATGTGCCCGACGTCGGCATTACCGTCTCGGATGCCGTGATTTCGCTCCGGATCATTGCCCATGCGGCGGACCTGGCTGCGGCGCAGACCCAGATCGGGCCGGTCGAGCAAACGATCCGCGAGCGGCTTGGGACGTTCGTCTACGGCGAAGAAGCGGAAGAATTGGAGGACGTGGTCGTACGGTTGCTCGCCGAAAAGCGGTGGACGGTCGCGACCGCCGAGAGTGTTACGGCCGGTCAAGTGGCCCAGCGGCTCGGACGGGTGCCCGGCGTGAGCGAATGGTTCCGCGGCGGAGTCGTTGCCTACACGAATTTCGCGAAGATGAACCTGCTCGGTGTACGGGCCGAGATGCTCGCCACTCACGGGGCGGTCAGCGCGCCGATTGCGGAGGCGATGGCCGTCGGCGTGCGTCAACGGCTCGGGACCGACTTCGGGGTCAGCACGACGGGCATCGCCGGGCCCGGCGGCGGCACGGAGCAAACGCCCGTAGGCATGGTGTACGTCGGACTGTCGTGGGACGGTGGGGCGACCACGATGTCGTGGAACTGGGCCGGGACGCGGACCGAGATTCAGAGTCGGACGGCGAAACTAGCGCTGAACGCGCTGCGGCTGCAATTGATGAAGACCGTTTAGCCGCGACGCGGAGCGGAGCGCGGGGCCCGCGCTCCGCTCCGCGTCACGGCTAAACAGTCAACCGCGCTTTGCACTCGTCCAGAATCGCCTTCGTCGCCGTCGCCCCCACGCGGGTGACGCCCAGTGCCCGCACGGCCAGCACACGCTCGAAGGTTCGCACGCCGCCGGCCGCCTTCACCTGCACATGCGG
>DATJGQ010000720.1:0-4738 GCA_035494815.1 Gemmataceae bacterium | reverse complement strand
GAGACGGCTCTTCTGTAGCTGGCCTCTGTGAGGCCGGCCTCACAGAGGCCAGCTACAGAAGAGCCGGCCTCACAGAGGCCGGCTACAGATGGCACACCGTTGTTGGGCTGGAGGATCACGTTTGGCCTCTTCACGGGATATCACGGCCGCGGTCGCGGCTGCCGCCGGTCGAACGCGACTTTGAACTCCTTGAACTCGTCGGCGTTCAGGATGTCTTGCATGTGCAGGAGCAGGTCCGCGCGGGCCAGGTCGGTCAGTTTGCGGACGGTCTCGTGATGCGCTCGGACGGCGGCCGTGGCGGCTTCTTTCTTCGCATCGGCGAGTTTCAGGTCGGCGACGGCCTCATCGATGACGAAAGGTGGCGGGCCGCCCGGAGGGCCCCCGCGGCCTTTCGGGCCGCCTTTCCCCTTCGGACCGCCACGACCGCCGGGGCCCGGGCCACGCGGCCCGCGCCCCACGAGGTCGTCGTCCCGCGGCTGGTCGGCGGCCAGTTTCTTGATCTCTTCCCGATCGAGTGCCCCGTCCTTGTTCCTGTCGCCCTTCGTAATCAAATCGTGCATCCGCTCCGGCAACTCGTCCTTGGTCACCTTGCCGTCGTTGTTCTTGTCGAACGACATGATCCGCTCGACCATCGCATCGACGCCGAGCCCACGACCGCCTCGCCCGCCGAGACCGGGGCCAGGTTCGATCGCCGACCGGAATGAGCGGAACTGCTCGTCGCTGAGAACGTCCTTCATCGTGATCAGCAGGTCCGAGCGGGCGAGGTCGTTTAGTCGCCGCAAGTCCGCCTGATGCACGCGGACGGCCTCCAGGGCGGTGTCGCGCTTGCTTTCGGGAATGTTGAGATCGTCGACGATGCGTTCGAGGCCGCCGCCCGGACCGCCGGGCGGCCCTTTGGGTCCGGGTGGACCTCCGCGCCGGCCGGGGGGTTGGGCCGTGACCACGGCCGCGATGACGAGCGCGGCCGTCAGACCGAACGTGTGCCGCAGTGTCGTGTGTACCATGTCGATCGCCCTTCGGGTGTCATCGGAACGGGTCCGAGAACTTCGGGTCGGTAATGAATCTCGGGTCGCTGAGCGTTTTTAGGAAGGCGACCAAGGCCGCCTTGTCCGACGACGTCAGGTTCAGCCGCCGGCGGGCGCGGGGGTCGACGTTCGGGTGCGGCTTGACCTCGTTGCTGTAATGGTCGATCACCGATTCGAGGGTGGCGAATCGGCCGTCGTGCATGTACGGGGCGGTGTACTCGACGTTCCGCAGCGACGGCGACTTGAACGAGCCGAGATCGGCGGCGTTCAGTGTTACGTCGCCCACGCCGCCGTCGGCGTTTTTCGTGTCCGTGTCGAGGCCGTTGTTCAGCGGGCGGTTCATGACGAAATGCGCGGACTGGCCCGGGGGCATATGGCAGATGGCGCAGTTGCGCAAGAACAGCGTTTTGCCCCGGTTCTCCGAAACGGTGAAATTGTCGAAGTCGTCGCGGACCGAGCGCACCTTGGCGAGCCCCTCGTCGTACTTAGACTGGTAGGAGACCAGGGCGCGGACGAACTGCGCCAGCGCCCGCGCGATTCGCCCCTGCGTGACTTCCGCGTCGCCGAACGCCCGACGGAACAGTTCCGGGTAATGGTCGTCCGCGGAGAGCAACATGGGCAGCCGCGACGGGTCCTGGCCCATCTCCGTCCGGCTGCGGATCGGCATGAGTACCTGTTCCTCCAAGCTGCGGGCGCGTTCGTCCCAGAAGAATCGGCCGCGGGGATAGTAGCGCAGGTTGACCAGGCTCATCGCGTTGCGGTCGGTCGGCTTGCCCTCGAAGCCTTTGCTGAACCGCTCGCGATCGACGAACGCATGGCTCTGCTGATGACACGACGCACACGCCGTCGTGTTGTTCGCGGACAGGCGGGTGTCGTAAAAGAGGACGCGGCCCAGGGTCGCGCCGTCGTCGGTCACCGGGTTGTCGAAGGGCGTGTTGTCGAAGCGCCGGGCGGCCGACGTGCGGAAGTGGGCGGGCAGGTCGACGTCGGCGTAACGCTCCACGGTGTCCGGCAGACGCAGAGTCCGTGGCGACCCGCCGGAGCCCGCAGGGCGTTCGCCGCTTGACAGCGTGCCGGCCGCGACCAACAAGCCAAGAGACGCGACGCCGAGATTCACGTAGCGATTCATGGCCAGACTCTCTTCCCGGGCGATTGGCGATCACCGCTGCGGCGACCGGCTGCTGAGCGCCGCGTTCGACTCCTTGTAACCGAGCAGATACTTGCGTCTCTGATCGGCAAACGTCCTTAAGGGAAACTCAAACCCGCGGCCGCCCGCGCCGCTCGCGTCGTCCGCGGTCGTCCGCAGGAAGGCGTCGAACGAGTCGAGCTTCCGCGTGTCGACTTCGACTTCCTTGGCGATCAAAGCCCGGTATTTCGCGACGACCGGGCCGAGACTCTTCCAGTCGAGCGACTTCTCCGCGATGGTGCGGACGTTTTGCAGGTACTTCGCCCTTAGCGCCGGCACGGCGAGGACTTTGCTTCGGAGCGGCTTGCGGGCATCGTCGAGGCCGATGAGTGGGTCCAGCTCCAAAGGTGCCGAACGTGCCATGCCCATGCCGCCGCGGCCGCCCGGGCCACGGCCGCCGGGACCACCGCCACCCGGCCCAGGGCCGGGCCCTGGTCCGAACCCGCCCGGTCCGCCCGCGACGCCGTCGCGAAAGCCCTTGATCTGGGCGCGCTGCTCGGCGGTCAGGATCTTTTCGAGCCTCGCGTCGGTCTCCTTTTGCAACTCGGCGAGTTTCCGCTTCTGTTCGCCCGTGAGGTTGAGCATGTCCTGTATGAACGTTGGCAGGACTTCGCCGGCTTGCGGCAGGCGCATGACGAACCCGCCCGGACCTCCGGGCCCGCCCATGCCCGGCCCTTGCGCCGGGCGGAAGCATTCGTTCATGTCGTGCGGGACGACGTGGAACTTGCCCTTGGGGTCCAAATACAGCGAGTAGTCGCTGGCCCGCGTCCAGTAGCCGTCGCAGTTGATGAGGGACACGTCCAGCGCCAGGAACCAGAGCAGTCCGTCCACGTCCAGGATCGGGGCGAGTGCCGCCTCGAGCTGGTCCGGCGGCGTCTGGTCGAGCGTCTTGCACAACGCGATCAGCGCCTGCCAGGCTTTCGGGTCGTCGGTCGATTTGATCTCGAAGCGCCGCTTGTATTCGGCGACGTTGTCTCCGAGGTAGCGCAGGCCGCCGTCGCCGCCGGGGCTGCCGCGGACCTTCCAGCGGGTCCCCTTGGTGGTCTTGTAGAAATCGTTGAGGAATTCCTTGTTGAACTGCTGGGCGTTGACGTACACGCCCCAACTTTCGCCGTTGATGACCACCTTCACGAAGTTCGCCTTCGGCGTCGGGATGTACTGCCGGGCGACGTGCGAGTAGAGCACCGTGCTCATGAACGAAGGGTCTTCGTGCGAATTGAGCAGGTTGAGCGTCTTGTAGCCGTAGAGCCGCTGCTTGGGGTCGGCGAAATCGAGCGACAGGTTGAGCGACCGTTTCGAGCCCGCGCCGGCGCCCATGTACGACGACATGCCGCGAAAGTGCACGCCGACGTTCGGGTACCGTTTGCCGTCAAGGGTGAGTGTCGCGGGCACCTCGACGTCGGTGCCGTGGAAGTCCTGCAGCTCGGCTTCCCAGTCCTTGTTCTCGAAATCGAGGAAGAGCGTGCGCAGGACCGTCGGCTCGTAGAGCGACGCGTTCGGGTAGGACGTCACGTCGCCGAGGCTGACGTGGGGGCCGGGTTTGCCGGACTCGCCGCCGCGACCGAACCCGCCGCCGCGCGCCCCGCCGGGGCCGCCTCGGCGTCCGCCCCCGCCTTGTGTTTTCAGGAAGGCGCGTGCGGCTTCGCGCTCTTCCTTGTTCAGACGGCCGTCGCCGTCTTTGTCGAACTGTTTGACGAGCTTCCGCTGCTGGCCCATCATGCCGCCGGGGCCGCCGGGACCGCCCGGTCCGCGACCGCCGAACGGCGGCTGGCCGTCGGGCGGACCGAACGGCGGAAATCCGCCCGGGGGCGGGCCGACGCCCGGGGGCTGGGCCGCGAGCACGCCGCACGTCAGAGCCACCAGTAAACCCCCGAGCGCGGTACGCAGCAGCATGGCGGGCACTCCCCGGGCGGGCCGACGCTTCGCTTCTAATAGCAAGTACTGCCCCGACACACGGTTGATGGACGCGGCGGCGCGGCGAATGCAGCATTTTCTCGAAGAATGAGCCGTCAATGAGAGCCGTTCGTTGGCCGACGAAGGGTTGTTAGAATGGCGGCGTTCGGCAACCGGCCGCTCCGCTTCGCGTCGCGGGTAAGCCTGTAGCCGCGACACGAATGGATCGCGAACGGTGACATGAACCGCCATGAGCATTCCCGACCAGACCGGCATGCTCCTCGACCGGCTCCGGGCGGGCGACGAACACGCCGTCGGCGAGCTGTTCGAACTCTACCGCGAACGCTTGTGGCGGATGCTCTACGTCCGTCTCGACCGCCGGCTGGGCCGCCGGGTTTCTCCCGAGGACGTGCTTCAGGAGGCGTTCATCGACGTCGCCAAGCGGATCGGCGAATACGTTGCCGACCCGTCCGTGCCGTTCTACGTCTGGCTGCGGTTCCTGACGGTGCAGCGGATGCAGATGATCCAGCGGGCGCATCTCGGCGCCCAGATGCGTGACGTAGGCTTGGAAGTCGGCGGCGACGGGGCGTTAGCATCGTCGGAGTCGATGGCGGGGCAACTCGTCGGCGACCTG
>DATJGQ010000719.1:0-4832 GCA_035494815.1 Gemmataceae bacterium | reverse complement strand
TGGAAGAACCGGCGAAAGACGGACTGGACGATGTCCTCCGGGTCGACACGGGCATTCACATCCGTCGACAGCCGAGACCGCGCCAGGGCCCGTAGCCGGGACACGTATCGGGCGTACAGACTGCGCGCCGCAGACTCGCTCCCGGCCGCCAGACGACGCATGAGCGAACCGTCCGACACCGAGTCGGGAGCGGGTTCCCCCGTCCGCTTGGGCGGCTCGCCAGCGGTCATTGGCGGTCTCTGTATGAGCGGAATACCGGATTCCGCAAGGGTGTCCGCCAACGGCAAACTGATTCCCGAGCGGCGGTAAAACGCTGCAAATCTCGTAGCAACGTTCGCGAATACTTTACGCTAATTCTGAGTTCTTGTCAGGCAAAAACATGGCCAACTCAACGACCTGGGCCGAGCCCGCGAACCCGTCAACTCGTTGCTGAGTAACCGGATCTGCGAATTCGGCCCACGCCTGAATACTATGATTTAGCTGACCTTTTGCAGCAGCTCTTTCCAGCGCTTCCAGGCCGCGTCGCGCGCGGCCTTGTCTGCCGGTAGCGGGTTCGGCTGTTCACCGCCGCGCATGAAGCCATGGCCCGCACCCTCGTATGTGACCGGGTCGTAAGTCTTGCCGGCCTTCTTCATCTGCGCCTGCGTCGCCGGCACTGTCGACGTGATGCGGGCGTCGTTGCCGCCGTAGAAGCCGTGAACCGGACAGGCGATGCGGGCCATATCCGACTCGGTCGGGGGCGGACCATAAAACACGTACGCATCCTTAATGTTCTTGTTGTTGGTCGCGTAACGGAACGTCTGTCCGCCGCCCCAGCAGAAGCCGCAGACGACGATCTTCCCGTTGGCCGCCGGCAGCTTGCCCAGATAGTCCGCCGTCGCATTGAGGTCGGCCGTGATCTGGTCGGGCGGCAGGTCGCGGATCGCCCGCATAACGGCATCGCGCTCGGGAAACTTCTCCGTCCCGCCGCCGCCGCTGCCCATCCCGGAGAGCAGGTCGGGCGCGATGGCGATATAGCCCGCCTCCGCCAGTTGATCAGCGACGCTCCGCACCCAATCGGTGAGTCCGAAAATCTCGTGAATGACCAGCACGCATGTCGCCTTGTCTTTCACCTCGGGAAAGACGATGAACGAGTTGACTTCGCGGTTGCCGTGCTTGATCTTGACCCACTCCTGGTGCCGCCGCGATTTGTCGAGATGGGCTTTGGCCCAGTCCTGAGCCGGGACCGCAGGCGCCACTGCGGCGACCACGATCAGTGCGACGATGCTTCTCACGATAAACCTCCAAAATGCGAGATTAAGGCGAAATGTCCGGATACTTCCACGGTGCCCGATAGGCCCGACTCAATAGCGCGTTTGCTTCCGCGTCGCCGGTGATCTGTTCCTTTTGTCCGTCCCACGCCACGCTGCGGCCGACTTTCATCGACAACATGCCGAGCAGCACGGCCGTCGTCGCCCGGTGCGCCCGCTCGATGTCGGCGACCGGCGTCGTGCGACTCTCGATCGCCTTCAAGAAGTCCGCCCACAACAGCTTGATGCTGTGACCGTCCGGCTCCTGAAGCTGCGCCGGCTCGTGAATTGTCTTGTCCCGTGAGTTGGCCGGGTAGAACGTCCAGCCGTCCCGCCAGCCCATGTGGAAGGTGCCCTTGCTGCCATAGAAGTAGCAGCCGACCTTATGCTTCTCGGCGTTGTTGTCCGCGAACCGGCGGTGCTCCCAGACGGCGGTAAAGTTGTCGAACTCGTAAACCGCGACCTGGCTGTCCGGGGCGTCGGTCGTCTGCTCGCGTTCGCTGAGCACCGGCTTCCCATAAACCGGTCGGCCGCCGGTCGAAAAGACGCGCTTCGGAAACTTTTCGTCCGTCCACCAGAGCACCTGGTCGATCCAGTGCGTGCCCCAGTCGCCGAGGATGCCGTTGCCGAAGTCGAGGAAGTTGCGCCAGCCGCCGGGGTGGATTTTCGTACAGAACGGACGCAAATTCGACGGGCCGCAGTAGAGGTCCCAGTTAAGTCGCTTGGGCGGCTCGCTGTTCGCTGTGGGTCGCTCCGGGCCGCCGCCCGAGTGCACGAACATCCGCACCATGCCGATCTTGCCCGCGCCGCCGTCCTTGAGGAACTTCATCCCCGAGACGTAGTGCGGCCCGATCCGCCGATGCAGACCCACTTGTACGACGCGATCCGCGTCGCGGGCCGCTCGCAGCATCGCCCGACTCTCATTGACCGTGTGACCCGTCGGTTTCTCGACGAAGACGTGGGCGCCCGCTTTCAGCGCCGCGATCGTCAAAAGAGCGTGCCAGTGGTCCGGCGAGGCGACGATAACGATTTCCGGCTTTTCCTTGTCGAGCAGCTCCCGAAAGTCCTCGTAGCTCTTCGGCTTGTCGGACGTGAGATCATTGACCGCGTCGGCGGCGGTGGCGAGCGTCCGGGAATCGACGTCACACAGGCCCACAACTTTGGCCTGCCCGGCCGCGATCGCCTCGCGGAGAATGTTCATCCCCCACCAGCCGGAGCCAAGGAGTGCCGTTCGATACGTGCGGCCGGCACGCGCCTGGAGATGCGGCCCCATCGTCAGCGCGACCGATGAGGCGCCGGCCGCGGCGAGGAATTGGCGTCGGTGCATGTTGAGTCCCCGCAGCGCACTACTTTCGCACGTCCAGGCACACGACTTCGCCGTCGGCGTTGCGACAGTAGATCCGTCCGTTCGCGAGCACCGGTACTGTCCAGCATTTCCCTTCGAGCACTTTCGCCCGGGCGATCGCTTGAAACTTATCCGGCGACGCTTTCGCGATGACGAGTTCACCGCGGTCGCTCAGAATAATCAGCCGGCCGGCCGCGGCGGTCAGCGACCCGCAGCCGACGCTCTCCTCCTCCCACCGGGTCGCGCCCGTCTTGAGATCGACGCAGCGCAGGCGCGTGCGGCTCGCGGTGTCGCCGTCGATCCCGTAGAGGAAGCCGTCGACCAGGACGCTCGAGTTGATCTGATTCCGCAGGTTCTTGTTCTGCCAGACGGCGGTCGGCTGGCCGTCGCTCGTCTTGAACAGGCCGCAGCCCTTGTTGTAGCCCGAAGAGAGAAACACCTCGTCGCCGCTGACGATCGGGTCCGCGGCGTTGACGCCGTAATTCGTCGGCCAGTCGATCCGCCAAAGCTCCTTGCCGGTTTCGATGTTGACCGCGACGTAGGCGTCCTCGCAACTGATGACGGCGAACCACTGCCCGCCTCGCCGGAACGGCACCGGCGACGAGTAACCGGGGTCCTTGACCTCGGAGTTCCAGACGACCTTGCCCGTCCGCTTCTCCAGAGCGACTCCGGCATCGCCGAGGTTGAGTAGGAGCAGGCTCTGATGCACGAGCGGCGAACCGGCGAGGCCCCAGCTCGGGACGCGCTGCTTCGCCTCTTTGATGACGTTCTGCGACCAAACGACGTTGCCCGTCGCCGCGGCGAAGCAGAAGAGGTCTCCCTGGCGGCTGAGCGTGTAGACGTGGTCGCCGTCCACGGTCGGCGTCGCCGTCGGGCCGCCCTCGAAGAGATTCGGATCCGTCGGGGCCGGGTACGAGTGTTGCCAGATGGGCTTGCCGGATTCGGCGTCCAGGCAGTGGACCGTGTCAATGTCGTCCTTGTTGCCGATCGTAAACAGTCGGCCGCCGGCGACCGCGACGGTGCAGAAGCCGGTGCCGACGTTCGCCCGCCAAAGCGTTTTCGGTCCTTCCCTCGGCCAGGAGTCGACCCAGCCGTTCTCTGCGGAGATGCCGTTGTGATTCGGCCCGCGCCAACACGGCCAGTCGTCGGCGACCGCCGCGAGAGGGCAGACCAGCAGCGAGATCGCCGTGAACGCGCGCATTGCGAAACCCGGGGGTCATCGGCCCCCTATGGTCTACGCGGTGACGTGGTTGGGCGGCAAGTCAGCGGATGACGGGCGAGCCGTCGGACCAAAGTTCCTCACCCTTCTTGCCGTCGAACTCCATCTGCCGCAGCACCATTTCGTGGTAGGTGCCTCGGGCGTCCATGAGTTGTTGATGCGTGCCGCGCTCGATCACGCGGCCGTCTTCCAGGAGAAGGATCAGATCGGCCATGCGAATCGTCGAAAGGCGATGCGCAATCACGAAGGTGGTTCGCCCGGCGAGGAGCGTCGCCATTGATGCCTGAATGAGCTGCTCACTTTCCGTATCCAGGTTACTCGTCGCCTCGTCGAGAATAAGGATCTGCGGGTCGGCGAGGATCGCACGGGCGATCGCCAGCCGTTGCTGCTGCCCGCCGGAGAGCTTGACGCCGCGCTCGCCCACGAACGTCTCGTAACCGATCGGCAGCTTCTCGATGAACTCGTGGGCATTGGCGCGGCGGGCGGCGTCCTCGATCTCGGGGTCGGTCGCGTCGTGTCGGCCGTAGGCGATGTTGTCCCGCACCGATCCGTCGAACAGGAACACGTCCTGCTGCACGATCGCCAGCAGGTCGCGGTAGCTGCGCAGGCGGAAGTCGCGGATGTCCACCCCGTTGACGAGGATTCGTCCGCGGGTCGGGTCGTGAAACCGCGCGACCAGGTCGGTTACGGTCGTTTTGCCGGCGCCGCTGCGGCCGACCAACGCGACGACCGAGCCGCCGCGCACGTCGACGTTGAACTCGCGGACGACCGGCCGGCCTTCCTGGTACTCGAATTCGACGTCCTCGAAGCGAATCTCGTTGACGACCTCCGGCGCGTCGATCGCGCCGGGCCGGTCCGGCTTGTCGCCCTCCATGCCCAGAACTTCGAACACCCCTTCCATCGCCGCCAGCGACCGTTGCAGCTCCGAGAACGAGTTGACGATGTTCCACACCGGGTTGAGCAGCAGGAACGGGTACCA
>DATJGQ010000718.1:0-2616 GCA_035494815.1 Gemmataceae bacterium | reverse complement strand
CTTCGAGGGGAGCGCTGGCGAGCGCTCCCCTCGAAGACTCGCGTCGCGGCGGAACGGGATTTGGTTAGGCGGTCATCTTCGCCGGCTCCAACTCCACCTTCACCCACCCCGGCTGCCGCAGATCGAACGCCTTGTACGCGTCGATCGCCGACATCAGCGGCTCGCGCTTCGTCAACACTTGCGTCGGGTCGATTGTGCCGCTCTGCACCAAGTCCACAAGCGGCGGGATGTACTTGCGGTGCGGGCAGTTGCCCATCTGCACCGTCAGGTTCTTGTTCATCGCCAGCCCGATTGGAAAGCTGCGGAATGTGAGCGGGTAAACGCCGATGATCGACAGCGTCCCGGCCTTCGCGAGCGCCAGCGCCGCCCAGTGCATCGCCAGCGACGGCGCGTCGCCCGGCTTCCAGTTGTCGCCGTCCGGATCTGCCTTCGCGGCCACCTCCTTGTACTCAATCTTGAACGTGTCGGTGAGGTGCTTGAGCGCCTTGTACGCCGCCCCTTTCTGCGGCATGAACGCGTCGACGCCGACCGCGTCGATCGCCCGGTCCACGCCGATGCCGCCGGTCAGCTCCTGGACGGTCACGACCGGGTCGTCTTCGTTGAAGTCGATGACTTCGGCCCCCTGGGCGCGGGCCATTTCCAGCCGGTCGGGGATGGTATCGACGGCGATGACGCGGCCGGCATCGAGCAGCTTGGCCGAGGCGATGGCGAACTGCCCGACCGGTCCGCACCCGAAGACGGCGACCGTGTCGCCCGGTTCGATCTCGGCGAGTTCCGCCCCGAAGTACGCGGTCGGGAAAATGTCCGAGATCAGAATCGCCTGGTCGTCGCTGACTTCGTCGGGGAGTTTGCAAAGGCCCACATTGGCGAACGGCACGCGGGCGAACTCGGCCTGTAACCCTTGGAACGGGCCGGTCGTGCTCGGGCCGCCGAAGAACGCCGTGCCAGCGTGCGCGCCGTTCGGGTTGGCGTTGTCGCACTGCGAGAAGTAACCGCTGCGGCAATATGCGCAGTACCCGCAGGCGATCGTGGACGGGATGACGACGCGGTCGCCCTGCCGCAAGTTGCGAACGCCCTTGCCGACTTCCTCGACGACGCCGACGCCCTCGTGGCCCAGGATCGTGCCGGACGTCATGCCGGGCAGCGTGCCGCGGACCATGTGCAGGTCCGTGCCGCAGATGGCGCTGGCCGTCAGCCGGACGATCGCGTCGGTCGGATCTTTGATCTTCGGCTCCTTGACCTCCTCGAGCCGGATGTCGCCGATGTCGTGGAAGACGACCGCTTTCATGGGGGTGCTCCTTGGGTGAAAGGCGACGCCACGGGTGACCGGCACGGCACGCGTCAACCTATAGATGGAGCAAGAACTGTAGCTCGTGATGGGGTCAATCGAAGATGGTAGGATTGATTTATGAAGGAGGGCCGGCCGGATGGTACGCACTTGGACCGAGGCTGATACTCAGGAGGGCGATGGAATTCTGGCACGAGTACCTGCAGTCACACGACGTATCGGCGCTGCACGGCAAAACCGTCGGCATTGACGCCGCGGGCAGTCGTGTCTGGTTCGGGGACACCGCGAGCGATGTCGCTGACGCCGCTCGTGCCGACGGAGTAGATACTTCGGCGCTGCTGGCTATTCGCGTCGGGTACGACTACTATCAGCGGAAGGGGGGCCGGCGGTGATCCGTGGCACCGTAACGGACGACGGTTCGCCGACCATTAATCTTCCCGTCGCCGGCCGCGATTGGACCACAGTCATTGATACCGGCTTCAACGGCGGCTTGGAGCTTCCAGAGGCGTTAAGGCCGCACGTGAACGCCCGATTCACGACGAGACTACGCTTCCTCCTCGCGGCGGGACGGCAAGTCGTTCAGGACGGCTACAAAGTCGATTTTCCGTTCGATGGTCGGACCCTGACCGCTGAGGCGACGTTCGTCCCCGGCAACGGCATCCTCATCGGCACCGCACTACTTCGCGACTACCGGCTCGATATTATTTTAACTTCGTGACGCGCATCGTCACGTTAGAGCGCGTCGTCGGACGGTGAGTCGGGGACATCAATTCAACTCCGCGCTCGGCGTCCCGCCCTGGGGCGTCAACATTGTCCGGAGCATGACGCGGAACCGCTGCGACTGGCCGAACGGGATCAGCCGTACGGAACCGTCGCCAAATAGGAAGTTGGCGCCGCTCGAGAACGGCGAACCCCACTGGTTGAAGAGAACGGCCTGCGTCGTCGCGTAATACGGGTCGCTCGTCAGCTTCGTGTCGCGGAGGATCTTGGTGCCGCCGCGGGCGGTGCCCCAGGCGCCGCCAGAAAAGATCGGGTCGTCCTGAAAGAGGCGATCGCCGTCGACGGCCTGCTCGATGTACGCGGCCTTCTCGCCGATGAAGATCGTGTTGGACAGGCCGTCCTTGACGTATGCCGGCGTCAACTTGGCGGCGCCGAAAGTCTTCGGCGGCCAGGGGTCCGGGTAGTCCCAATAGCGGTTATTCACGTCACTGGGCCCCGGGTCCGGCTTGAGCGGGACCGGAAGAACGTCCGCCGGGATGCCCGTCGGCAGGTTGGTGAACAGGAACGCGTTCATGGCATAATCCGTTCGCGAATATGACTGCAAAGGA
>DATJGQ010000717.1:0-3274 GCA_035494815.1 Gemmataceae bacterium | reverse complement strand
AGGCGAGCGCTTTTATTCCTTCAGCGCCGCCAGCCACGCCGTCACCGCCGCGTCGCTCGGCATCCGCCAGTCGCCGCGTGGCGACAGGCTCACCGTGCCCACCTTAGGCCCGTCCGGCAACACGGAACGCTTGTATTGACTGGCAAAAAACCGGCGCAAGAACACGCCCAGCCAGTGTTTGATCCGTTCCGGCGGATACTCGCGATCGAACGTCGCGTGCTTCGCCAGGTACAGCACTTTCTCCGGCGCCGCCCCGAAGCGGACGACGTGATACAAGAAGAAATCGTGAAGTTCGTACGGTCCGATCGTGGCCTCCGTCGACTGGATGGCGCCCGCCGCGTCGGCCGGAAGCAGCTCCGGCGAGATTTCCGTCGCAACGACGTCCAAAAGTGTCTCTCGCGCCGCCCCTTCGAACTCGTATTGCGCCGCCCAACCCACGAGGAACTTCACCAGCGTCTTCGGGATTGAGACGTTGACGTTGTACATGCTCATGTGGTCGGCATTGTACGTGCACCAGCCGAGGGCCAGCTCGGAAACGTCGCCGGTGCCGATCACGAAGCCGGCATTCATGAGCAGGTTTGTCCGCACGCGGGCCTGTACGTTCTCGAAGACCAGGTCGCTGCGACCTTCCGGCTTCAATGCACGAAGTTTTGCCGTCAATCCTTCGACGTCCAGCCCGTCCAGGTCGATGCCGAGCGGCTTGTGGCCGAGCGCCTTCCACTCGGCCAGACACAGCGGGCGGATGTCCACCTCGCGGGCGGTGACGCCGAGGTGTTTCATCAGCGCAAGTGCGTTGTTCTTCGTGCGGCTGGTCGTGCCGAACCCCGGCATCGTGAAGCCGTGGATCTGCGACCGCGGCCGGGCCAGTGCGTCCGTCGTCTTGCAGGCGACGAGCAGTGCGAGCGTCGAATCGAGCCCGCCGGAGACGCCGATCGTCACGTGCGGCGAGCCGACATGTTCGAGGCGTTTCGCCAGCCCGGCAACTTGCGTGTGGAAGATTTCGTCGCAGCGTTCGTCGAGTTGGCCGGCGCCCGTCGGCACGAACGGGTGGGCGTCCACCTTGCGACGCAGCGGCGTGTCGGGCGCTGTCGAGTCGAGCGAGAAGGCGATGCGGCGAGCGGGCGAGGTCGTCAGAGCGGGAAGCGTTAGCGACGGAAGCGACCGTCGTCCCGTCGCTAACGCTTCCGGCTCGGAAAAAGTGGTGGTGCGCATGCGGTCGGCGCGTAAGCGGTCCAGATCGACGTCGGCGACGGTCAGCGCGTCATCCCGGCGGAACCGCGGCGAGTCCTCCAGGATCGTGCCGTTCTCCGCGATCAGGCAGTGGCCGCCGAAGACGAGGTCCGTCGTCGATTCGTGCACGCCGCAGGAAGAATAGACGTAGCCGGCGATGCACCGGCCGGATTGATTGCCGACGAGCTGCCGCCGGTACGCGGCCTTCCCAACGACTTCGTTCGACGCCGAGAGGTTCAACAGCAGATTCGCCCCGGCGAGGGCCTGCCTCGAACTCGGCGGGACTGGCACCCAGAGGTCTTCGCAGATTTCGACGCCGACGACCAGCGGCGGTTCGCCGGCCGCGGTGAAGAGCAAGTCGGTCCCGAACGGCACAGATTCGCCAGTACCGAGCACCACCGAAGTGCTGACGGCTTGCCACGCGGCGGCATAGTAGCGGGCGTCATAGAACTCCTTGTAATTCGGGAGGTGCGATTTCGGCACGACGCCGAGCACTCGCCCCCGCGCGAAGACCGCGGCCGCATTGAACACTCGATCGTCGACGACGACCGGCAAGCCGACGACGGCTAGCCCCCCATACGCTCGCGCGGCCCGGCCGACGAGGCGATCCAGCTCTCGCAGTGCGGCCCGCGTTAAGGTGGACTGGTGGAACAGGTCAAAGCAGGTGTAGCCGGTCAGCCCCATCTCGGGGAAGACGACGACTTCGACGGCGTCGGCCTCCGCGCGCTCCAATAGTGCGAGCGTACGGTCCGAGTTAAACGCCGGATCGGCGACGCGGAGCGTCGGGACGGCGGCGGCGACGCGGACGAAGCCGTGACGCATGGGAGATCAGGTGGTCAAGTGGTTAGGTGGTTAGGTGGTTAGGTGGTTAGGTTTGGTGGTTGGGTGGTTGAAGACAAAACTGCCCACCATGCAACCACCCAACCACCTAACCACCCAACCACCTACCTACCGCGGTTTGCAATACGCCAGCGCCAGCAGGGCATACCCCGTCACCAAATTCGGGTCGCCCTCCATCCAGCGGTCATTGTCGTTCGCCCAGCTGCCGTCGGGCCGTTGACGCTTCGTCAGTGCCGCGGTGATGTCCGCACGCCAGTCGTGGCGAACGCCGGCGGCATCCGTGAACTGGTCCTCGCCGAGCACGCTCAGGCACTTGGCCATCGTGTGGTAGTAGTAATAGAGGCCGCGCTGCTTGAGTGCCGGCGGCATGCCAGGGTTGCCGTCGACCGTGTAATTCTTCCGGATCCAGCCGAGCGCGCCTTTCATCCGCGGGTCGTCCTTGCTCAGCCCACAATAGATCATGCTCTTGATGCCGGCGTAGGTCATGCTGCCGTAGCCGGGCAACTGGCCCTCGGGGGCGTCGGTCTTGGTCTCGCCGCCGCCCGCGGCGGTGTAGATGAAGCTGCCGTCGTCGATCTTGCCGGCCCAGGGCTGGTCGTTGTGCTCGGTCTTGAGATTCTGGCAGCGGCTGACGAATACCAGCGCTCGCTGCACCGCGGGGTCGGTCGAGGACACGCCGGCGGCCTGCAGCGCGTCGAGGAACATCTGCGTGTTCGACAGGTCCGGCCGTGACTTGCTGTCGTAGCCGGCGCCGCCGTAGAACGGGTCGCCCGGGCCCTTCCCCTCTTCCTCGTCGAACTGGAGCTTCTTGAGATACGCGGCCGCGTTGCCGACCACCGCCTTGTATTTGTCCGCGCGGTTCGCCGCTTCCAAAGCCATGACGTTGACGCTCGTGACGTAGTTGAGAAGCTGTGGCTTCGGATCTTGTCCGGCGATGTGGCCGGCCTTCTCGTTGACGAGCGATTCGATGTACTTCAGGGCGCGGGCGGCGACTTCGTCATCCGCAGTGACGCGGCCGGTTTTGAGCAATCCGGTCAGCACGATTCCTGTCACTCCGGGACTGCGGTCGCCGCTCCAGCTCCCCGCGGGGTCCTGGCTCTTTTTGAGATAGGCGACGGCCTTGTCCACGGTCTGCTGCCAGACGGCGGCGTCGGAACCCGGCCGCGCTTCACTTCGAGCCGCGACAAGGCCGGCGATGACCGCG
>DATJGQ010000716.1:0-2782 GCA_035494815.1 Gemmataceae bacterium | reverse complement strand
CGTCGTTGGCCGCGTTTTACTTCTTGGGCCCGCCGCAGTGACGCTGTTCTCGCCCGCCGCTCGGGCTTGTCGGTACAATCCACTCATGCGGTCGTCATCCGTTTCCTGGCGCGTCGGCCTAATCATCCCGCTGTTTCTCTTCGTCGCGGGTACGCTCGCGCAGCCGCCGGCGAAAGACAAAGGTGCACCTCCCGCGAAGGGTAAGGAGGAGGTGGACCCAAAAGCGAAGTTACGGCCGAAGATCATTCGAGACGACGATGACCCGGCGCCGCTGCCCGATCAAGGCGTGCTGGTGGTGGCCGTCCGCGAGTTGCCCAACCTGATCTCGCCGGCGCTCGCTCGGACCGACCCGGAGAAATGGGCGCTCGATCTGGTCTTCGAAGGGCTGCTCCGCCGGGCGGCGGACATGAGCGCGGGCCAACATTACGAGCCGGCACTGGCGAGCGAACTACCGCGAATCGCACCGCTCAGTCGGACGTTTCAGATTGGCGAGGGTCGCTGGATCGGAGCGGATGGGGCCGACGTCGGACCCGTGACCGCCGAGGATGTCCGCTGGAGTTTGGCGAAATTGAACGCCCGAGCGGGACGACCCGGTGCGGAAGTGGGCGAACAGATCCGAGAGGTCGTCGCCAAGGGCAACGAGTGCCGGCTAGTCTTCCGCCGCGGCCAGCTCGACCCGTTGGCGCTGGCGACCTTCAAGGTGATCCCGAGCGGGCGGGAGGACGACGAGGCGTTCGCGCGGCATCCCGTCGGCAGCGGACCGTTCGTTTACGAGGGCCGCGGATCCGGTCAAGGCCGGCAGTACGCTGTGTTTAAGGCGAACCGCGCGTATGGCCTCCGGGCGGGACATGCGAATCAGCCGCGGCTGACGGAGGTGCGCCTGCTCGCGTCGCGCGACCCCGTCGCCGATTTCAGGCGCGGGGCGGTCCATCTGGTTCTGAGCCCGATCACGGGTGAGATAGCACAAATCCGTAACTCCCCGCCGGGGGAGAAGGACCAGCCGCACGCGAGACTGGAGGCGGTGGTCGCCGGCAGCGGGCTCAATGTGCAGACGCTGCCGAGCCGGCGAATCTATTACCTCGCGGTCAACCATGCGGTGCCAACTCTCGGCGGTGACTTCGGCAAGCCGGTGCGGCGCGTCATCGCCAATGCGATCCGCCGAGAGGTCATCCTGACCGATTGTTATCGCGCCGGCTACCCGCATCATCAGGCGCTCGACGGTCCGTTCCCGCCGAACACCTGGCCGTGCAGTCCGCTCGTCGCCAAAGGAGCGCTCGACAACGCGGCCGGGGCGGAAGGCATCCGCGACACCGCCGAATATCGCGCCGCGGTCGGCAAGGACTCGCGCGGCCGGTCGCGCGAACTGAAGTTGAAGTATCCCGCTGGTGATCCTTTGATCGAAAAAGCGTGCAAGATGATCTGCGAGCAGGTGGAGGCCGTAAAGCCGGAATTCACTCTCACGCCGGTCGCCGTGCCTCCGGAGAAGCTCTGGAAGCAGATCGAGTTCGACACCGATTTCGATCTCGCCTTCCGCCATTACGACTACGCCGACGACTGGTTCAGCCTGTCCGGGCTGCTCGACCCGTCGGCGCCGCCCGGCCACGGCAGCCGGAACTTCATGGCATACAAACCGTCGGAGTCTTTCGGCCCTCTGCTCGCCCGATGCCAGGACCGCCGCGACTTCGGCAAACTACGCGAGGCGATGCACAAGATGCACGCCGAGTTCGTCGAGGAGTTGCCGTTCATCCCGCTCTGGCATTTGGACACGCACGTGCTCATGAGTCAGAAGCTCGAAACCCGACCGTCGGCGGGACAACTGGACCCGCTGCAGCCGTTCACCCACATCGACGAGTGGCGGCTCAAGTAAGGCCGCGAATTGCCGCACGGCAGTTGCGGCGTTTTTTTGCCGCCCTCGCCCCGGCCAAACTTGGTTCCCTCGACACGTCGGTGGGTTCTTCCACCTCACCGGGCGATGTGCTAAAACAGTTTGAAGGCCGCCGCCGAGATTTTCGGACACCAGCGAACTCATCTCGCCTATCCATTCGCTCTGCTGGTTGGAGGCCATCTATGTTGACCTGTTATCTGCCATATTGGCCCGTATTGTTCAACGTCCGTCTGGCGGAGCTCCGCGTGTCGCTTCGTCGGACACCGCTTCGACGCGGATCCCGCCGCGTTCGCCCTTACCTCGTTATGCTGGAGGACCGGTTGGCGCCCGCGGCGCCCGCGTTGCCGCTCGCCTCCCGGACCGATGAGTCGGACGCACCGATTCGCATCCTCATGCAAATTGATAATCCGAACCCGCCGTTTTTTTTGGGGATTTCCGCGCCCGAAGTATCACCGGCGACACTCGCGGCGGTCGATCAGCCAACGATTGCGGACCCGACCGTCAACGCCAACGGGCTGCCGATCGAGGCTCAAAATCAAACGAGCGGCAACGGCGCCAACTTCGGCGTGACGCGCGACTCGGCGAACAACACTTTCGACTCCTCGACGGCTGACGTGAAGGCCGCCAAGAAGGACGACGGCGGGCGGACGACTCACGGGACCCGACCGGATCGGGTGGTCGCCGTTGGCCGATTCAAGCTTAAGCACCAGAAGCAGGACACCCAGAATCCGAGTGATGAGGACGGCGGAAAACGCTTCGCCATCGCAACCATTCGCAATTTTCTCGTGCCGATCCGCGTTGTTCCCGAGTCTGTGGCCGCGACCCTGAACATCGTGTCGGTTCCCGAGCGAGCGGCGCCGTCGACGGTCCCGACCGCGACCCCCGCCGCAACGACCG
>DATJGQ010000715.1:0-2361 GCA_035494815.1 Gemmataceae bacterium | reverse complement strand
CTCTTCGTAGAGCTTGCCCCACCAGCCCGGACCGACGTCGGCCTGGTAGCCGCGCACCTCCCACTTCGGCAGCGCCTCGCTGCGGAACTGCACGCCGCTGTTCTCCTTGTTCGGCACGAGCTTGACCTTGAGCGTCAACTTGAAGTCTTCTGCGGTCAGGTGGCTCTTGAGAAACTCGTTGTGCTTGATGCCGGGGCTCTTGCCCACGATCTCGCCGTTCTCGACCCGCCAGAGCTTCGCGTCGCCGTCCCAGCCGGTCAGGTCGGTGCCGTTGAAGAAGTCCTTGACGTTGTCCTTCGTCGCCAGCATCGGCGCCTGTTCCGTTCCTTGCAGATAGGCGACGAGTGCCCGCACCTCCTGCTGGCCGAGCGGCTTGAGCAGGTCGTCGGGCATCATCGACTGCTCGCTCGGCTCCGTTGAGTCGATGTCGGATCGAGGAACAGTCAACGTCTCGTTCGCGGTGATGACCGTGATCGCGTTGGGTGTCTCGCCGCGAACGAGGCCGGTGACGACGCGGCCGTTGGTCAGCACGACCCGCGTCGCCATGTAGTCCTTGGGGATGACGGCGCTCGGGTCGAGGATGTTCTCCAGGAGGTAGTCGAGGCTGGCGCGATTCGCCCCGGTGATGTCGGGACCGACCTTGCTGCCGACGCCGTAGAGCGTGTGGCACTGTTGGCAGGTCTTGGCAAACACGGCCCGGCCGAGCGACAGATCCGCGGCCTGCCCGGCGACGATGAGTTGATGTTTGAGGTCGGCGATCGCCCGCGCCCGATCGGCGGGCGTTTTTCGCACGACGCCCCAGACTTCGCCGAGCCGCTTGTCGAGCGCCGGGTCGCGGAGGTTGCGGAGTTGCCGCACGACGTCGGCGGAGACCTCGGCGGCCGGAATCGTCTTCGCGGCGACCGCTTCGATCAGTGCTTTGCCGTATTCGGGTCGAGCGGCGAGCGTGTTCAGCGCGTCGCGCTTCTCGGTGGACGAAAGCGAGGCGTAGACGCCGATCACGGCGGCCGACGTCTTCGGGTCGTCGTAGGCGGCGAGGGCGCGGAGGGCGTCGCCGCGGAGGACCGGGTTACCGAGCAGTTTGAGCAGCAGCGGGCCGAGTTGCGCGTCCTTCGCGGCAACGAGTGCGGCGAGCGCGTCGCGGCGGGCGGCGGGCGGTTCGGTCGCGGCCGTCAGCACGCCGCGCAGCGTCTCGAACGCCTTCGCATCGCCGAACATCACCGCGACCGCGATCGCCTGATTCCTGAGATCGCCCCGCATCAGTTTTGCGAACGCCGTCGGCCATTCCGCCGGCATCGGCACGTTCCGCCGGCCTTTAAGGCCGTCCCGAAGACCCGTAAGGATCGCCGCGTGCGCGACGGAATCGTCTGACCGGTTGAGTCGATCGATCAACTCGGCGATGGCCTCCGGCGTGCCGATCGCCGCGATCCGGCGGGCCATGTACCCGAGCAACGGTTGCTTGGCGTGTGCCGCCATGTGCAGAGCGCGGCTGGCGTCCACTTCGGCCAGCGGCTCGAACGCGTACCAGTACATGAGCGGGAGGTTGTGGTCGGTCGCGTCCTCCGGGTGCTTCAAGAGTTCGGCCAGGATGTCCCAGCGCTGGTCGAGGGGGAGCCGTTGGAGGGCCGATGCTAGGTACAAGCGGACGACCGGAGACGGGTCGCTCTTCGCCAATTCGGCGAGTCGACCAGCAAGACGAGGCGAGGCGTAGCGCGGCTCCAATGCCATTTGGATCGCCCAAGCCCGAACGTGCGGACTGGAATTCGACAGTTGCGCCAGGACTAGGTCATCCGGCCACATCCCGATGACCGCATGAGCTGCCCACAGCCCGCGCAACCGCCGCGTCTCGTCGGGGTGCTCCCAGGCTTGGCCAAGTATCCCACGGAGTTCGTCAAGGCTCGTCAGGCCTCTGAAGGCGGCCTGTCGCTCCTGGAGGATTCTCCGCGCGTGCCGCACATACCAGTCGTTCGAACTGAGTTGGTAGTCCAAGAGCTGGCGGGTCGAGCTGTTCTGCAAATCCACCCCCGTCACCGGCTTCGTGCCGCGGTAGCTGATCTTGTAGATGCGGCCGTTCGTGCGGTCCCAGATCTCATCCTTGCGGTCGTGGCAGGCCTGCTTGTCGTACCAGTCGATCAGGTACACGTTGCCGTCGGGGCCGTAGCGCATGTTGATGAACCGCGCCCACTCGTCATTGGCGAGCAGGAAGTCCTGGCCGTGCGAGGCCACGTAGCCGGAGCCCTGCGGCTTGGGCACGTCCATGTTGATGCGGCGGCCGTGGATGTTGCCCATGAAGAGTTTGTCGCGGTACTCGGCGGGCCAGGCGCCGCCGAGATAGGCCATCAGGCCGCAGTGGGCGTGGCC
>DATJGQ010000714.1:0-3652 GCA_035494815.1 Gemmataceae bacterium | reverse complement strand
CGTGTCCCTTCTCGCCGCCGCTCTCGCGGGCTTCGCGACGGCCGCCGAGATGAAAATCGCTCCGTCGACGTCCAAGATCGAATTCATCGGCACCAAGACCGGCGGCAAGCACACCGGCGGGTTCAAGGACTTTACGGGTACCGTGGACGTGCCCGGCGCCGACATCGCCGCGGCGAAGATCACTATTGAGATCTCTGCCGGATCCATTTACACCGACACACCCAAGCTCACGAACCACCTCAAGTCTGGCGACTTCTTCGACGTCAATAAGCACCCGAAGGCGACGTTTAAATCGACCGCCATCAAGGCGGCGGCTGGCGCCAACGGCACGACTCACGAAATCACCGGCGACCTGACGATGCACGGTGTCACCAAGTCCATCACGTTTCCGGTCAAGACAACCTCCGACGACAAGGGCGTGACCATCGACGGTACCTTGACGGTCAAGAAGGAAGACTTCGGCATGGTGTACGGTAAAGGCATTATCAACAACGACGTGCCGGTGACGTTCACGATTAAGGCTGCGAAGTGAGGTTATGCATCCGAAGGAAGCCCTCGGCTTCGGCGTCCTGCTCCCCGCGGTCATGGCGGCACTTGTATTGTTGCCGCTGCGACTGCGGCCGAGCATGGGCGATCGCACAGCCCGTCTGCTCGGCGGGTTCGCGATCGCGTCGGGTTTTCTCGCCGGCTATATTGGGCTCGGCTTCGCGCCGCTCAAACCCGATGACGCCTGGAACTGGCTGCCGTGGCTCGGACTCGGTGCGGCGGTCGCGGGGTTGATCGATCACCCGTGGTGGCTCGCCGCACTCGTGCGGCTGGCAGGAGCGGCGCTCGCGGCGTGGCTGCTCGTGCCGGGGTGGGAGTCCGCCGACTTGTGGCGGCTCGACGCCCGCGTGCTGCTCGGACTGATGGTCTTTCTGGTCTGGTCGACCGACCGCCCATTGGCCAAAGCCGCCAATCGACTCTGGCTCATACTGCTCCTGCTGGCCACGGCGGCGGGCACGACGGTGCTCATGCTCGGCGGGTCCGCGAAGCTCGCGCAGCTGGCAGGCGTACTTTCGGCGACTGTTCTCGCAGCCAACCTGATCATGCCGTCCGGCCCGACGCCCCCGCCGGGGATCTTGCCGGTCGCCGCCATCCTGCTGCCGGGACTGATGGCGTCGGGGCTGTTCGATACCCATAGTGCGGTGCCGCGCGCCAGCTATTTCCTTCCCGCGTTCGTGCTCCTGCTCCTCGACAATGCCGCCTTGGTGCCGGCCGAGTCGCGGGTTCGTTTCGTCTTGCTCGTCCTGCTCATGCTCGGAGCCGCCGTCGGCCTCGCGTATGGGGCCGAACCCATCGACTGGCACGAAGTCTTTTCAACTGGCGCGAGCGCCGCGGAATAGCCGGCCTTTTCCGGCTCCATCAGCGCCGCTATTCTGACTCGGGCCGAATCGTTCCTCGCACTAGCATCACACATGCCCGCCACTCCCGATCCGCTCGCGCCGCTGCGTGCCGCGCTTGAAGTTTCGCCCGACAACGTACCGTTGCGGCAGCATCTGGCCGAGTCGCTCGCCGGGCTGGGCCGGTACGCCGAGGCCGAGCAGGAGTATCGCCACGCCCTGGGCATCGCTCCGGACAATGTGACGCTGAAAGTCGGCATCGCGCGCACGTATTTCCGTCAGGGCAAGGACGGCCCCGCACTCGTCGTCGTCGAGGATCTGCTCAAAAAGCCTGGCACTCCGGCCGACGTCTACCTGCTGCACGCGCGGCTGCTCTACCGTGCCGGCGACACCCAGCGGGCCGTTCACCAGTATCGGGCCGCGATCGACGTCGATTCGTCTGTCGCCGACGCCGATTTCGCGGGTCTGCTCGGTATCGGCGCCAACGCGGAAGAAGACGAAGTCGTCGACGGCCGCGTCCGCGCCACGGCAGGCAACGAGAGTGGCGGCGGCGGATTGATTGTGCCGATCGAGCGGCCGGCGGTGACATTCGTCGACGTCGGCGGGCTCGACTCGCTCAAGGACGAGATCCGTCTGAAGATCATCCACCCGCTCACGCACGGCGAGTTGTACAAGGCGTACGGCAAGGCGATCGGCGGCGGCATCCTCATGTACGGCCCGCCCGGCTGCGGCAAGACGCACCTCGCCCGCGCCACCGCCGGCGAAGTGAAGGCCGGCTTCCTCGCGGTCGGCATCAATGACATCCTCGACATGTGGCTCGGCCAGAGCGAGCGGAACTTGCATGAACTCTTCGAGCAAGCCCGGCGGACCCGGCCCTGCGTGCTGTTCTTCGACGAGGTGGACGCCCTCGCCGCAAGCCGGGCCGATTTGCGGCAGAGCACTGCCCGCGTGCTGATCAACCAGTTCCTCGCCGAACTCGACGGATTGCAGTCGTCCAACGAAGGCGTGCTGATTCTGGCGGCGACGAACGCGCCGTGGCACCTCGACGCCGCGTTCCGCCGGCCGGGCCGGTTCGATCGCATCCTGTTCGTCCCGCCGCCGGACGTGCCCGCCCGCACGGCGATCCTCCGCACGCTCGTCCGCGGCAAGCCGGTCGGCGAACTCGACTTCGACGTCCTCGCCAAGAAGAGCGAAGGCTTCTCAGGTGCCGACCTGAAGGCGGTCGTGGACGTGGCGATCGAGGCCAAGCTGCGCGAGGCGATCAAGCTCGGCGCCCCGAAGCCGTTGACGACGAAAGACCTGTTGACCGCCGCCGCGGCCCTGCGGCCGAGCACCCGAGAATGGTTCTCGACCGCCCGAAACTACGCCCTGTACTCCAACCAGGGCGGGGCGTACGACGACATCCTGAAATACCTCAAGCTGTGACTTCCTCCAAAAGACACTCGTAATGGCCGCGCATTTCGATCGCGCCCTGCTCCTGTTCGGCCAGTCTCGGTTCGACCTCGCCGAACAGGAACTGCGGCAGGCGCTGGGCGAGGAGCCGAACGACCCCGCGGCGCACGCGCTCTTGGCGATGTGCCTGTCGCGGCGAAAGGACCACGCCGGCGCGATCGAGACGGCCGAACGCGCCGTCGGGCTGGCCCCCGATCTGGCGTTCGCCCATTACGCGCTGGCGAACGCACTGCACTTCGCCGACCGCGAAAGCGAGGCGGCCGTCGCGATCGATCAGGCGATCAACCTCGACCCGTTGAACTCGTCGTTCCATGGTATGCAGGCGAGCATCCGTTTCGCCCGCCGCGATTGGGCGGGCGCCCTCGAGTCGGCCGACGCCGGACTGCGACTGGACCCCCAGGACGACGCCTGCACCAATCTGCGGGCGATGGCCCTGGTGCAACTCGGCCGCCGCGACGAGGCCGGCGCCGCAATCCAGGGCGCCCTCGAACGCGACCCCGAGAACGCGGTTAGTCACGCGAATCAAGGTTGGACGCTTCTCCACGAACGAAAGCCGAAGGAGGCGCTCGAACACTTCCGCGAAGGCCTGCGACTTGACCCGACGCTCGACTGGGCGCGGGCCGGTATGGTGGAGGCGCTCAAGGCCCGGCACCTCGTCTACCGGGTGATGCTGGGGTTTTTCCTGTGGATGAACCGGTTCAGCGCGAAGGCCCAGTGGGTGCTGATTATCGGCATCTTGTTCGGCCAGCGGGCGCTGGTCCAGCTGGCCAAGGATTTCCCGGCGTTCGCGCCTTTTATTGACCCGATCCTCTACGCCA
>DATJGQ010000713.1:0-5718 GCA_035494815.1 Gemmataceae bacterium | reverse complement strand
AGGTCGTCGCCCCAGTATCGTCGGAGGAAGACGGTGACACCGTGTTGAGCGAGTGGCGCGAGGAACGCTGTGATCACGGCCAGGAACGCGTACATCCGCGATCGGCCGCTCGGACCGTTGCAGTGGATCGAATAGTCATGCCCTTCGATCATTCACCCGGCCTCCGACGATACCGGTGCACTCCTCTCAGATGCCTCCCGATCCGCGACGTCCCAGGATCAACGAGACGAGGAACAGGATTACGAACACGACCAGCAGGATCTTCGCGATCCACGCGGCGTCGCCGGCGATCCCGCCGAACCCGAATATCGCGGCAACGATCGCGATAATGAGGAAGATCACGGCCCAGCGCAGCATGTCACACCTCGGTTTAGGAATTGGGTCGCGGCCGAACTCCGAATGGGGCGGGTTTGCTGAAAACGCTTGCCCGCCCAGACTAACCCGAACCGCCTCCTGGCACAACCGCCTATCCGGGCAAACCGTGATACTCATCCGTATGATGATCGACGTGCGGTCGCCCGTCGCCGGCGCGAATGTCGCCAATGATCGGAATCCACGGACGTCCGTCTCACTCCGAGCGGCCGTGCCGAAAAGACTGCTCGTTCAACCCGTAGGCAACGGAGAACCCGCCGTGATCGACATCCTCACCGGGCTTCCGGCCCACACCGTCGGTTTCAAGATGAGCGGTAAGCTGCATGACGAGGATTACAAGAAGTTCGTGCCCCTCGTCGACGCCGAGATCGCCAAGGAGGGCAAGGTCAACGTCCTCGCCCAGTTCCATGACTTCAAGGGTTGGGACATGCACGCCCTGTGGGACGACATCAAGTTCTCCACGACGCACTGCACCAAGATCAACAAGATTGCCCTGGTCGGCGAGAAGGCGTGGGAGAAGTGGATGGCCACGGTGTGCAAGCCGTTCACGATGGCCAAGGTCCGCTACTTCGATTCTTCGCAGTTGGACGCGGCCAAGGTCTGGCTCGCGGAAGCGTGAATGCCCGGAAGCGAGAAGCGTCGCTCACGCGGCCACGAAGCGGAAGGTGACCGACAGGCGTCGCTGGCGGCTTACTGGCGTCCCGTGCCAGATGTCCTTCTTTCGCGGCGCGATGCCATGCTCCCAGTCATAACGGGCTACGTCGCTCAGCACCAAGAGGCTCCGCGGTTGCAAAAGAAGCCTTTCGCGCCGGCCGGTCGGGACGCCTCGGAAGTAGTCCATGACGCACGGTGAGAGCAGACTCAGCGACGCGACCGTGCGTCCGAACGGCTCGTAATCCCGGTGCGGCGCGATTCCCTGTCCGGGTGTGTACTCGTTCACCAGCATCTGGTCGAACCGCACGGACGTGACGCCGTCTTTTGAGAGTCGGTCCGCGAGCTGCCGACCCCAGTTCGGAATTGGCGGGACCGGGCCACCGCTGCCATACCCTGCGCCATAAGGCTGTCGCCGCCGGCGCCACTCCGTGTTCCACGGCATTCGGTCAATCGCGGCAACGAGCAACCGCTCATCAACTTCGCTGATGTACTCCGACAGGTAGCGGAGTCCGGGGATGTTCGGTATGTCGTCGGCGGCCACGGTCGGCGGAAAGAGCGCTTCCATGTTCCATTTTACCGGGCACGCCAATACAAGAGGGGTGTCCGCGAATTGGACCTTGTGGTTGTGGACTCGTTAGTGCAGTAATGGTGGCCTGTTCGGATTGTCGCGTGGCGGAGCGGCCGCCGAGAAGCACACCGTCAGGAGGAATGTGAAAGATGTCGCATCGCACTTCTGCCGGCGCGAAGTTCGTGCTCGCGATCACATCTGTTCTGGCCACGTCGTTGGCCGGATCGGAGGCCCGAGCCCAAGTCATCGCCCACTGGTCGTTCAACTCTCAGTCCGGCGGAGGTTATGCCGATCAGACGGGGAACCACAACGCGACGATTGTCACCAACGGCACCGGCGCTATCACGTCGGTCCCGGGCGTCTTTGGCAACGCGGCCTCGTTCAACAACGGCACCGGCACGCAGGCGACGAATAACGCCTACATGACGATCCCCCAGCTGTCCGAAATCGCGGGCCCGTCCGGGACGAGCTTCTCCGTCGCCGCATGGGTGCAGACGACCAACGCCACGTCGAACAACCCGGTCCTCGCCGACTGGGGCACGGCGGCGACGACCAACCGCTTCACGTACTGGTTCAGCAGCAATAACTCCGGCACGGCGTCCCAGCCGCGGGCGCAGTTCCGCAGCTCGAACAACCCGAACACGGACATCGTCGCCCGGCAGGCGACCACCAACGTGGCCGACGGCGCCTTTCACGACATCGCCTGGACCTGGGATAAGCCGAGCAAGACGCTGCTGACCTACGTCGACGGGGCCCTGGTAGATACGTTCACCTCGGCCCAGGCCGTCGTCGACATCCTGCAGAGCGATTCGCTGCTCGGCATGATCGGCCGCAAGTCGGACACGAACAACTTTTTCGTGGGCAACCTGGACGAGCTGTGGGTCTTCAACCGGCCGCTGACGGCGACGGAAGTCTCGCGGCTGTTCTCGGCCAACACAATCTCTCCCGTGCCGGAACCGACGTCGCTGGCGCTGCTCGGCGTCGCGGCCGCCGGGGCGCTTGTGCGTTGGCGCCGCCGAGGCGGAAGTCGTCTCGCTTGATCCGTAAATCCCGGCGCGATCGAGTAGGACCTGGTCACCGGACAGGTCCCCTTTTTTTTCGCCCCTCATGGGATGGCGATGGAGCGGGCGACCGAAATCTTTGCCGCGGTCCAATGCATGGTGATCGGACTGTCGCACGTCTTTCGGCCCCGCGACTGGGTCGACTTCTTCATCTGGCTCCGCGGCAAAGGCTACGCCGGCGTGTTCGTCAACGGGTTCCTCAGCCTCGGGTTCGGCTCCGTCATTGTCGCCTTTCATAACGTCTGGGACGGATTGCGGACGGTCCTCACCGTCTTCGGCTGGGCGCAGGTGCTGAAAGGTCTCATCTGCTTCGTGTTTCCGCAAATCGGCATGCGGAGCCTGGAGCGCGTTTCGCCGGACCGGGCTCGCGAATTCGTTGTCGCCGGGGTCGCCCTCCTCTCCCTGAGCGCGGTGTTCTGGTACCTGGTGTTCACGCACGGAGCAGCACGGTAATCGCTGGCGACATCGGTGAGACGGATCAGTCTTCCCCGAGCAGTCCGCCCGCCCCGAACAACGGCCGACCGCCGAGCGAGACGATGGCCCCATAAGCGGCCAGTCCGGCCAGCACGAGCAGGTACGTCAGCGACGCCCCGAAGTACCACGTCGACGGATCCAGCGAGAAAGGAGAGCCCATCACCGTTTGCGCGGTGAACGACATGGCGATCGCGGCCAGGATGCCGAACTTCATTAAAAGGAACAGCGCGACCGCCACGTGGACCGCCATGGCCACCTGGTTTAGGAGCGGGAACCCCGATCCGAAGCTGATGCCGACGAGAAAGAAAGCATACAAGACCACCACCGGGACCCACTCGCGACGTCCGATCGCGTGCAACACCGCGAACACGCCCGCATAGAACCACATCATCCCAACGGCACCCGACGCGTTGCCGGCCAGGCTACCGACCGGGTGCGTGAACGCGTAGGGATGGACGACCGTCGGCCCCAACCGCGACGGCCAGAACGGCATCGCGGTGTAATCCAACGTGCACGCGACCCCGGCGAGCACTCCGATCAGCACGTCCCGCCCGACCAACGGGTCCCGCCACCTCCCGGCGGCCAACCGGCTCCATGCGGTCAGGCGGTGCGGCCGCTGCCGCCGGATTAGCGGCTCCAGGGCCAGGTAGCTCACCGCCGCGAGCCCGGCGGCAAATAGGTCCATCCCGAATTCGTTGACGAACAGTGCGAACACCAACCCGGGATGGGAGAAATGGCCACCGGCGAGGAGCCAGAACAGCATCTGCAGCGTAATGATGGTGACCGCCAGCACCAGGACCCCGCGCAGGTCCGCCCGACCCCGTCGGACGTTCCATACGGCGACAATGGCCACCGTCGCCGTGAAGACCCCGAAGATCGTGTCGAGCACGGCGAGGTAGATCGCCGGGACGTCGAGGATGGGCACGGGCCGATCGCGCGGCGGTTCGCCCCAGTCCGGGTGGTTGATGTGAAAGTACACTGGCCGGCCGCGGTACGATGCCGCCTCCACGCGGACGGCCAGGTCGGGCCGATCCGGGTACACGCCGTCCCAGGCGGCCGTCCGGTCCGCGTATACCGGCGGTGTCGGTGTCGCGGCCGGGTCGGGCCGGAGCACGCCCGCCGCGTCCAGCTCGGCCGCCCGCAGCAGCGCTTCCCACCCGACCGCTGCCGGCGGACCGGCGGCTGCCGGATCCGGGACCGCCAGGAAGTCAACCAACCGCCCGCGGGTGTCAATGCGCACGCGAACCATGCCCGGGACGTCCATCGGCGGGTTCGCGGACGAAAGCCGATTCGTCCGCGTCGGGTTGTCATCGTAACTGACGGGCGCCAGCGCCCGCGGGCTGAGACGGTGCCAGTAGACGGCCAGCGGCGGCCGGCAGAGCGGCATCTGCTCGCGGGTGGCCGCCGGTTGCGAGCCGTGCTGCGCCATGTAGTACTGGTGCTCGGCCGGCATCTCGAACCCGCCGACGGTGTCGGCCGGCGGATCGGTATACCCCAGGTCGCGGGCCAGCGTGCGGGCCTTCTCCTCGAGCACGGCCGGCGGCGGCAACGGGACGTGACGATGGGCCTTGATTCGGTCGTTCAGGACGGCGATTGACAGCAGCCCCGCGACCGTGGCGGCGAACATCCCCGCGGCGACGGGCGGGCGGAGCGTCCCCTCGATCGGCGCGTCCGCGACCAGCCGTGGGCTGGGCGTCTCCCCGGCCGCGACCGCCGCCGCCAGCGGGTCTCCGCCGGGCAGCCCGGCAAGAACTTCGTACGCCGACCGAGGGCGGTCCGACGGGTCCGTCTCTAAACACCTAAGAATCACCCGCTCGACGGTAGGGTCCAGACCGGTGACGTGGCTCGTCGGCTTCGACGGCGGGCCATCGCGGTCGCGGCCCGGGTACGCCCGCCGGCCGGTGAACAGCTCGTAGAGTACGAGCCCGAGGCCGAACAGGTCGGAGCGCGCGGACACCTCGCGGCCCGCTGCCTGCTCGGGGGCCATGTATGCCGGTGTGCCAGCGCGCTCATCCGAGCCAGACCGTTCCGTGGCGGCCAACCCGAAGTCGGTCAGGCGCACCTTTCCGCGCCCGTCCAACATCACATTGGCCGGCTTTAGGTCCCGATGCACGAGCCCCTGATCGTGCACCGCCGCGAGCGCCGCGCAGAGCTGCCGCGCGACTTCGACGCCTTTCTCCTCGGGCAGCCGCCCGACTCGTTTCAGGAGCGAGCCGAGGTCCTCGCCGTCGACAAACTCCATGGTCAGGAACGTCTGCCCGGCGTCTTCGGCGATGTCGTGCACCCGGCAGACGTTCGGATGCGTGACTTGCCGCGCGGCCGCGACCTCCTTGCGGAATCGAGCCAACCGGTCCGGATCGTCGGCGAAGTGCGGCGGCAGGAACTTGAGCGCGACCGGCTGCCCGAGCGCGAGGTCGTCGGCGCGATAGACTTCACCCATCCCGCCACGCCCGAGCGGCGCGACGACGCGATACCGCCCGGCCAGCACCGCCCCGGGCGCGAACCGCTCGCCCGGCACGGTCGGTGTGGAAGGCGCACACCGAGTTGCGATCGACACCGAGCACGCGGGCCACCACGGCGGGCCGTTCG
>DATJGQ010000712.1:0-2767 GCA_035494815.1 Gemmataceae bacterium | reverse complement strand
CCCCGGTGCGGCGGCGAACGCATGGGCGCGGTTCCTGATGCCGTGGCGGGACACGCCGCGGTACACGTTCGCGATGGTCGAACCGCTGCCCGACAAGCTCGTCGTCGCGCACGGCGAGCCGTTCCCGCTGACCGTTAAACTTGCGCAGGAAACCGTCTCGCGGCCCGCGCAGGCGGAGGCGCGTGTCGGAACGCAGCAGCCGGTCGTGGCGCCGCTGGCGGACGGCCGCTACCCGCTCGAAGTACCGCCGCAGATCGCCCCCGCGCCGCTCGACGTCCGCGTCGGCGACTTCTCGAAGACCGTCCACGTCGAACCGACACTCCGCCCGGAACTGACGTCGGTCGAGGCAGAGTACGTCCTGCCGGAATACCTAGGCCGCACCGAGCCGGGCAAGCGGGACGTCCGTGGCGGGACGATTTCTCTCGTCAACGGCAGCAAGGCGACCTTCCGCGCCACGGCGACGCGCGATCTGGCGCTAGGGAAAGTCGACGGCCAACCGGTTGAGCCGCACGGTGCGTCGCTCTCCAGTCGGCAGACGGTCGTCGACGGCAACCGCCAGTTGGAGTTCCGCTGGCAGGACCAATTCGGCCTCGGCGGCAAGGACCCGTTCGTCCTCTCGATCAACGGCGTCGCCGACGAGGCCCCGTCGGTCGCCTGCGACGGGCTGCCCACGCGCAAGGTCGTCCTCGATTCCGAGCAGTTGACCTTCAAGATCACGGCCCGCGACGATTTCGGCGTCAAGCGCGTCGGCGTCGAGTGGCGCGGCGTGGACAGGATCAACTACCGCAACCCCGCGACCGGCGAGAAAATCCTCTCCGCCGGCGGGCCGGATAAGGAACTTCTCGAACTGGCCGGCACCTTCTCGGCGAAGTCGCTCGGCATCGAGCCGCAGCCGATCCAGGTCCGCCTCTTCGCCGAGGATTACCTGCCCGGCCGCAAGCGGTCGTATTCGCCGCCGTATCTGCTGTATGTCCTCAACGCCGAGCAGCACGCCATCTGGGTGACGGAGCAACTCAGCCGCTGGCATCGCATGGCGCTCGACGTCCGCGACCGCGAGTTGCAGTTGTTCGACACCAACAAGCAACTTCGCGGACTGTCCGAAGACGAACTGAATCAGCCGGAAACGCGACGAAAGATCGAGTCACAGGCCGAGGGCGAACGCGCGAACGGCCGGCGGCTGACCAACCTCGTCGGCGTCGGCGAAGACCTCGTCAAGCAGGCGATGCGAAACCCGGAATTCGGCGTCGGCCATCTGGAGAAGTGGGCCGAGATGCTGCAAGTCCTGAAGGACATTTCCGGTAACCGCATGCCGACGGTGGCCGACCTGCTCAAACAGGCGTCGCAGGCGCCGGGCGTCGCGCAGAAGGGCTCCAAGCCCGCCGGGCCGATGGCCGGAAACGTTCGCTCGGCGTCGGCCGGGAAGGGTTCTTCGAGCGACAAAGACGCGCCGAAGGACCAGAAGCCGGTTCCGTCGGTCGTCGACATCGAATCGAGCCAGCAGCCGCCCAAGCCCGACGACAAGCCGCCGGGCGACACTCCGCCCGGTTCGCCGAGCCTGCGACTTCCCGTCACGATGCTGCCCGGCGGCAAGCCCGGCGACGCCTGCCCGCCCGCCCAGAAGATGGACGAGGCGATCGCCAAACAGCAGGACCTGCTCGCCGAGTTCGAGAAGATCGCCGACGAACTCAACAAAATCCTCGCCAACCTCGAAGGCAGCACGCTGGTCAAGCGGCTCAAGGCGGCGTCGCGGCTGCAGAACAAAGTCGCCACCCGGCTCGTCGAGTTGGTGGGCGACGCGTTCGGCGTCCCGACCGGCGCGGCCAAGCAGGCCCTCAAGGATTTGACGAAGGACCTCTCGAAGCAGGAAGGGCAGTGCAGCCAGGACGTCTCGCACATCATGGACGACATGCAGGCCTACTTCGACCGCCGCCGGATGCAGAAGTTCAAGTCGGTACTCGACGACATGGCCAAGCAGGACGTGGTCGGCGGTCTGCGGCAACTCGGCGACGACCTGCCGAAGGAGAACGGCCTGTCGATGGCCCAGTGCGAGTACTGGTCCGACACGCTGGACCGCTGGGCGGAGGACCTCGTCGATCCTGCCTCGGGCGGGACCTGACCGGGCGGCAAATCGGCCGGCAGTTTGCCGCCATCGATCGTGCTGGAAGTTCTGCAAATCCTCGAAGGCGAAATCAACCTGCGGGAAGAGACCCGCGTGACGCAACAGGCCAAGCCCGATCTCGCGAAGGAGGAGTACGGCAAGCAGGCCAACGCCCAGTCCGAGACGCAGGACAAGCTGCGGGACCGCACCGATAAGGTTACGCAGCGAATCCGCGAACTGCCGGAGAGCGAGATGCAGTTCGCCAAGGAGATCGCGCTCTTGAGCAAAGTCTCCGAGGTGATGGTCGACGCGAAGGACATTCTCGCGCGACCCGAGACGGGCCCCCCGGCGACCGCCGCGGAAACCGAGGTCATTGAGCTTCTGCTGCAATCGAAGCGTTTTGCACCCGGCGGCGGTGGCGGTGGCTCGACCCCCGGCGGCGGCGGCGGCGGGACGACGACCGATTCCGCGCTGACGCTGCTCGGCAAGGGCGTCAACGAGAAGGAAGTGCGGGAGGCCCCGCGGACCTCGCAGGCGACCGGCGAAACCGGCTCGACCCTGCCCGAGGAGTTCCGCACCGGCCTGGACGCCTACTTCAATCGGCTGGAAAAGAAAGAAAAATGACGACCGGCCCGAAGCGCGAGCGAGGGTGAGACTCTCATCCCTCGC
>DATJGQ010000711.1:0-8650 GCA_035494815.1 Gemmataceae bacterium | reverse complement strand
CAGAAGGCCCGCGCCGTCGGCATCCACCTGATCCTCGCGACGCAGCGTCCGTCGGCCAACGTCGTCACGGGCCTGATCAAGTCGAACATGCCCACGCGCATCGCGTTCCGAGTACAGAGCAAGATGGACAGCCGGATCGTGCTCGACCAGAACGGCGCCGACGTGCTGCTCGGCCACGGCGACATGCTCTTTTTGCCGCCGGGCGCGAGCAAGCCGACGCGGGCGCAGGGGACGTTCATCGACGACAAGGAGGTCCGCGACACGGTCAAGACCGTCCGCAACATGGCCGAGGCGCAGTACGAGCCCGAGCTGGTGCAGATCAAGGCGGCCGGCAGCGTGGACGAGGAGGCCGCGAAGGACGAACTGTTCGAGGACGCGGTGAAGGTCGTCCTGGAGACGAAGCGTGGCAGCGTTAGCCTGCTGCAGCGCCGCCTGACGATCGGCTACAGCCGCGCCAGCCGCCTGATCGAGGCGATGGCCTCCGCAGGCATCCTCGGCGACTACAAGGGCAGCCAGGCCCGCGAGTGCAACATCACCATCGACGACTGGGAAGCCATGCGCGCCCAGATGCGCGCCGACGCCGAGGCGGGCATGAGCGTTTGAAATCGCGACGTGCCGAACTAGATGTTGTACGCCGTGCACCGCGCCGCGGCCGGCGCAGTTACTGCCTCCGAAGCACCGCAAATCGCACGTTACGCGAGCCATTCCGGAGGCTCCACTCCCAAGGCGACATTCCTGCGGGTACCACGTCGCTTTCACATGTATCCCCCGTCTTTCCGGCAAAACCCTACCTGATTCTTGCAATTTAAGACTTTGCGTATGCTCTCCCCTCCATATTCCTAATAAAATTTTGCGATTTTACAGTAGCTATGTTGTAGATCTTGCTGTACACCCTAAACGGTTACTAGGGATCGCATTCAGGCGGAGCTCAGTCACTCTCGGGCTATGCGGGGCGAGTGGACTGGGTTCTTAGGGGTTCCGTCTTACGCTTCACCCGCCTTTTCCCGCCCCGCATATCAGGAGACTACCTATGCGCCGCGCTCACGTCCATCGTGGGAAGGGTTCTCGTTCGTCCTCAAATAACCGCGTCCGGCGCCTTGCCGCGCCGAAAGTTTGGAACATCGAGGGGTTGGAGCCTCGGACGTTGTTTTCCTTCCCGCCGCTGCCGGTCGTGCCCGCCAGCGGCGAGTCGCAGATCCTCCAGAACGCCCTTAAGTTCGCCCGCAACAACCAGCTCAACTCCCTCGACAACCTTCCCATCCCGTTCGCCGTCACCGGCACCAACCTAACGACCGGGGTGACGACCACCGTCAAGAACAACCCCCAGTCATCCGGCGGCACGCGGGTGGACATCGACGTGGACGGCAACCTTGCCACGGGCAAAGGCGGCAAAGACCTGGGCGTCACCGTGAGCACCGAGCTGTTCGTCGGCACCACGTTCAACCCGCACCTGGTGATGACGGTCGATCGCCTCGGCACGGCGCCGTTCGCCAGCAACTTTGAGGTGCTCCTCTCATTCCCGTTCTCGGCCTTTAGCCCGGAATTCCTGAGCAACGCCATTCCCGACCCGAATCTCTTCATCGGGTTCAAGACCACGGGCGCGGCGTCGCCCGACACGCCCGGCGGCATCGCGCCGCTCAAGGAGCAGATCAGCTTCATCCCGAACGTCATGGCGCTGGCCACGCACCCCAGCGTCGACATCACGCTCGACACGACGGCGGCGGCCAACCCGCTCCAGTTCATCACCGGCTACTTTTCCGCGGTGCCCGGCAGCGGCTTGGCTGGCATCCAGGACGCCGCCGCCTACGCCGCCTGGGTCCAGCAGCCGCCGGCCCACGTCGGAATCAACGTTGGGGTCTCCAACTCCGCCATCCTTGCCGGCGCGATCAACGGCAGCATCAATCTCAACTGGACCGCCACCGCCGCGAGCAAAGTCGTCTTCGACTATCTCGAAGAGGAGTCCGGTACCCTCACTGACCCCGACTTCGACACGAAGTTGACGTTCGACCAAATGCCGACGAGCGAGCAGCTCTCGCTGACGATCAACGAGGCGGCCAAGACGCTTAAACTGAGCCACCGAGCCAATGCCACCGTCGGCTTGATCCAAGTTCTTTCCGAGCGGAACGACGGCTTGACCATCACCGGCACGGCGAGCCAGGTGCCCACCGAGGTGGACCTCACCCTCAACCTGGCAGGCTCCGCCACGATTGACGTCACGCCGATTGGCCACGCCGGCACCCCCGACAACAACCTCGACCTCAAGCTCGAGGCGAAGAAGACGGGCGGGTTCCTCGACACCGCTGCCTTCCTCGGCTACAACCTCGGCTACGCCGCCGTCGAACTGACCGACGTCCCCGACTCGTTCATCGGCTTCGACCCTGCCACCGACTCGGTCGGCGTCCACGCCGTGAACCCGGGCGAATCCATCGGCTCCATCGCACTGGTCATTGGCGACGACGCCAACCTTGAGCTGCCCCCCGCGCAGCCGGAGGACCTCGCCGGCGGCCGCCCGTGGGACGACCCGGCCCGCGACGTCTTTTCTCTGATCGACGACGGGACGCACGGCACCGCCGCCGCGCGGCTCGTCCACGTCGTGACGGCGCAACTCAACCTCAACGCCGCCAGCATCGACGAGGCCTTCACGTTCAAGACCGGTCAGGCCGCCCCATTTACGGCCTACCTGAGGACGACCACGACGTCCAATTTGATCCCGGGTCACGATGTCGAGGTGACGCTCAACATCAACAGCATCCCCGCCGGCCAGACGGGGTTCACGGCCAACTTCCCGACCGACTTCAGTTACGACCTCCCGCCCGGCGCGACGATCGACTCGATTCACGCCTTCGGCCACATCGACAACCTTAACTTCGATTTCGCCGCCGGCAACCTGCCCAACGTCTTCAGCTTCACGTTCGACCCCAACGGCGTGCTCACCGTCAAGGCCGAGGACGGGACCGGGCCGAACACCGCGATCGTCGGCTTCGTCGCCGTGCGGCTGTGGGACCCCACCGGCCCCGGCCTGCTCCCGACCGTCGCGCCGGCCAGCCTCCTCGGCGACGTCCTGCGCGAGGCCCGCGCCCGCGTGGACAGCATCCCAAGCTTCCACGCCACCTGGTCGGACGCCGCGAACACCGCGATCAATTTCGACACCGACGCCAACGACAAGTTCCTCGGCGGCGCCCAGGTCGCGGTCTCGACCGCCGTCAACCTGGCGGCGCTGCCCGCGGTGACCACGCCGGCGCTGGTCGCCGCGGCCACCGACTACCTGGCGTTCCGCGACCGCGGCACGTCCAAGCAGCTCCGCGCGGGCGCTTTCGGCATTGACGCGTTCTCCTACGCCTCCAACGACGCCGCCGCGTCCTACAACGTGCACTACGACGCGGACGTCGCCCACCGCGCCACGGTCGATTTCAACAGCCAGTTCGGCGGCCGGTTCTTCCCCACGTTCGACATCCACGGCTACGGCGGCGCCGCGCCGCTCGATTCCAACGCCGATCTGACGCTCGACAAAGTGCCGCAACTGCTCGACCTCGGGGTCGACGTCGATCCGGAGTTCCACTATCACGGCTCGACAGGGATCCCGTCGATCACGCTCGCCGGCTCCGTGGACGACACGAACGACGGCCTGAACAACGGCACGAACATCCTCGCGACGCTCAATGGCCTGCCCAAGGACGTGGACTTCGTGCTTCACCCGGCCAGTGACGCCACCCTGACCATGAACGCGCCCGCGTCCCTGGTGGCCCTGCACCTGGACAGCGACAACAACATCTTCGGGAGCGGCTACCGCCTGCTGGAGGCGTCGATCGCCGACATCCCCGCCCACTGGAACGCGAACTGGGGCGGCGGGCAGTTCCTGCTCGAGGCCAAGGATGCCGCCGACAACCCCGCGCCGATGGGCGTGGTCCACGCGACGATTTCCAAGTCGAACGTCGTGGCCGACAACATCAATAGCATCGCACCGTTCCAGAATGCCGGTCCGGGCGGCGCCCGGATCAACTACTCGTCGTTCCTCCAGACGATCGACGACCGCTACTACAACGCCGCGGCCGGCGGCGGGGCCGCCACGCTCGCGGCGCTGAACGCCCTCTACAACAACGCCCAGGTCCTCGACGCCGGCGAAGACCATGCCGTCGCCCGGATCAACGGCGGGTCGCTCGACTTCTTCGACGGCCAGTTCACCGGGTTCCAGAAGATCTCCTACCAGCCCACTGCCAACGGCGGCCACTACGAGTTCGACGCGCCGCTGCCCGGGCTGCACCCGTTCTTCGCCGGCGTGGGGCTGGACGGCAACTTCCTCTTCGCCCAGATCGACAACGTCCCGGACTTTGCCGCGCTCGACATCGACATGGCGGCGCACAACGTTCACTTCCACACCAGTAACGATTTCGGCGTCACCCCGACCTCCGCCGTCGGCAACATCGACGTGTACTACGGCCCGGAGAACATGGCGGCCGACGGCAACACCGCCCTGCGCGCGGTCATGCAGAACGTGCCGGACGACGTGCTGCTCACCTGGAGCTTCGCGTTCCCCAGCGGCGGCGCCAATTTCACCGCCAGCAACGAGTTCACGCTGCTCCTGCTCGCCCAGGACGGCAGCCACCGCCTCACCGCCGGGCTACGCCTCAAGGAGCTGCAGGCCAGTTACGACGTCGAGTTCGACCCGCACTTCCACGTCGGCACCACCTATTACGTCCCCACCAGCCTGAACCTGATCCTCCTGGACGCGACCGCGGGCATCGACAACGACACGGCGGATGCGGCGATTCACGCCAATCCCGCCAAGCCGGGCGTGGACGGCTTCTTCAGCCTCTACAGCATGACCGGTAGTCCGGACGCCCTCAGCCCGGCCGGGCCGGCGCCGCAGGCGAGCGAATACACGCCGGAGTTGAGCTTCCTGATGCGGAACTTCCGCGAGTTCTCGGTGTCGCTCTCGGCCGGCGCGGAGCTCTTCCCCGCCTTCCTGTCTCCGACCGTCAGTGTGAGCAAGACGTTGGTCGGGGACTTCGTCGTGGATTTCTGGGCCGGCAAACTGGACATCTCTACCTCCATCTTTGGCTTCGATTTCGGCTTCTTGAACGAGGCGGATTACACGGACAACACGCCGATCCACCTCGTCCCGCTCGGGTCGCCGAACTTCGACGTCCTCCATGACGCGGTCTTCACGTTCGTCGGGTTCCACGATTTCGGCGACCACTTCGACCCGCTCGCATAGAAGAGGTGTGACGGGTTTCGCAGGAATGTTGAGTTTCTTCCGGACATCGCGGCCCCTCCCACCCGGGAGGGGCCGCTTTCACAACAAAGGGCGAACGGTTCATCCGCATCGGTTACACTGCAATATCAATCAGGGGAGCCCGACGAAATGAACGCCAACGAATCCATTCAACTCGCCGCCCGGCACCACCAGGCCGGCCGGGCGACCGAGGCCGAACGGATCTGCCGGCAGGTCTTGGGCGACCAGCCGGAACACCTCAAGGCCCTGCACCTCCTGGGGATTGTGAGCGCGCAGGGCGGCCGGGTGGCCGAGGCGGCAGAACTGCTGCGCCGGGTTGTGCGGCTCCGGCCGGATTTCGCCGACGGCTGGGCCAACCTCGGCTGCGTCCTGGTCCATCACGGCAAGGCTGACGAGGCGATCGCCGCCTATATCCGGGTGGCCGAGCTCAGTCCCACGAATGCCGCGCCTCATTACGCGATGGGTCTCCTCCTGCGCGAGCAAGGCCGGCCGGACGAGGCGATCGAGGCCTTTTCAAGGGCCGTTGAGCTCAAGCCGGACTATGCCGAGGCTCATTTCAAGCTTGGGATCGTCTTGCGCAGTAAAGGGCGGCTTGACGAGGCGATCGCCGCATATTCCAAAGCAATTGACCTCAAGCCCGATCACGCCGATGCCCACAACAATCTGGCAAACGCTCTCAGGGACAAGCGGCAGTTCGACGAGGCGATCGCGGAATACGAAGAGGCGATTCGGATCAATCCCGAGGACGCCGTGGCCCAACTCAACCTGGGCAACGTGCTCAGCCACAGCGAGCGGTTTGCCGAGGCGGTGGGCCCGTACGAGCGGGCGATCCGGATCAGGCCTGACTACTTCGAGGCATTCAACCAGCTCGGGTTGGCCCTCGCGAATTTACAGCAGTACGACCGGGCGCTGCAGGCACACCGCCGGGCGCTGGCTCTCGGGCCGGACGACGCCCGCGGGCACGAGACGCTGGGTGCCACCCTGCTGCTCAAGCACGACATGTCGGCGGCCGCGGAGAGCTTTCGCCGGGCCATCGCGCTGGGGCCGGCGCCGGCAACCACGTGGAACGGGTTGGGCATGGCCTTACAGGCCCTGGGCGAGTTCGACGAGGCAACCGACTGCTTCCGCCGGGCTCTGGAGATCAATCCCGACAAGGCCTTTTTCCACAAGAACCTGATCACCACGAGCCGACAGGAAGCCGACCCTGCGGAAGTCGAGCGGCTGAACGCGCTGCTGAACAACAACGGTCTTCCGGTCAACGAACGAGTGGACGCCGGTTTCGCCCTCGGGAAGCTGCTCGATGACTCCGACCGGTTCGATGAGGCGTTCGAAAGCTACGCGCGGGCGAACGCCCTGTTCCGCCAGTCACGTGCAGCGTCCGGACAGCGCTACGAGAGCGACAATTCGCGACGTTCCGTGGACCGGATCATCCAATCGTTTACCCCGGAGTTCTTCGCGCGACGGCGCACGTGGGGGGACCCGTCCGAACGGCCGACCTTCATCGTGGGCATGCCGCGCTCCGGCACGACGCTCGTGGAGCAGATCGCCGCCAGCCACCCGGCCGTGTTCGGCGCGGGCGAGTTACAGGACATCGACCGCGTCTACTCCACGCTGGCAGGGCCCGATTACGACCGCGCCACCGGAGAACACTGGCAGGCCCCCGCGGTCGCTGCGACGGCAAAAGCCTATCTGGAGCACCTTCGATCCCTCAGCGGCGACGCCACGCGAGTGACCGACAAGATGCCGGGCAACGTGTGGTACCTCGGTCTGATCGCAGTGCTCTTTCCGAACGCGCGGGTGATCTTCTGCCGCCGAGATGCCCGGGACAACTGCCTCTCGTGCTACTTCCAGCAGTTTGGCAAGAAGAACGCTCATTTTTACGGGTACGACTTGGCCGACTGCGGCCGGCAATTCCTCGAAACCGAGCGGCTGATTGCCCACTGGCTCAAGGTCCTCCCGCTGCGGATGCTCGAGATCCGGTACGAGGAGATGGTGGCGGACCAGGAGGGCCAAAGCCGGCGTCTGATCGACCTCCTGGGGCTGCCGTGGGACCCGGCGTGCCTCGAGTTTCATCGGACGAAGCGCGCCGTGGTGACCGCGAGCGTTTGGCAGGTCCGCCAGCCGATCTACACGCGTTCGGTGGGCCGCTGGCGGCATTATCAGCGGCACCTCGGGCCGCTGCTGGAGGTGCTCGACGGCGCCGCTTCCACGGCCGGCGTGGGGTCCGGAACTGCAGTCGAATGAGATAGAAGGGGCGTTCCGCTCGACGTTGCAAGGCGCGCGAGCGGAGGGGAGCCTGTGGGCGGCCGTCCCGGTCGATTCGATCAACCGGGACGGCCGCCTGCTTTGTCGGCTCGCGAGGCTTGGCGGGGCCCGCGCGGGTCACGCCGCGCCGCGCTCGGCGCGGTGATGGTGGCGGGCCTTTACGGGCTTGCCGCGCGTGAAGTTGTCGCCGGACTGGCCGTTGCGGTCGCCGTCGAGGGGTTGGCCGGACTTGTCGGCGATCTGGTCGGACCGAAGCTCGACCGAGTACTTGCCGCCGGGCAGGACGCCGCCGGGGAGGCCGGGGAAGGTCCAGCGGGCGGTGTGCGTGCGGTGGTTGTACCGCAGCAGCATCTGGGCCGGATCGACGGCCTGGCCATTGCGCCCGGTCAGGACCAGGTCATCCACCTGAAGGGTCGGGCCGACGTCGCGGGTGAACTTGACGACCAGCCGCTGGACGCGGCCGGGCATCCGACGGAGCCGCACGTGCTTGACGGCCGGGGGGGCGTGCTTGTGCGCGTGTCCGTGATGGCTCGAGCCCGCGCCCGGTGAGCTGGCCGTCGGTGTCGGCGTCGGCGTCGGGGCCGGGGCCGGGGCCGGGGTCGGCTCGGGCGCAGGGGCCGGGGTCGGCGCGGGGGCCGGGGTCGGTTCGGGCGCGGGGCCCGGCGTCGGCTCGGGGCTCGGCGCGGGAGTCGGGCTCGGCGCGGGAGTCGGGCTCGGCGCAGGGGTTGGCGCCGGGGTCGGCTTGGGCGTGGGGGCCGGGGTCGGTGTGGGGGCCGGCGTGCCGTTCAGCGGCGCCAGGCCGAAGCCGCCGCGGACGTAGTCCACTGCCGCGACGGCGGTGTATTGCCGCTGCCAGCTCCGGTGCGACTGCTTGCGGGCACTGTCGAGGAACGCCTGGTTCGTCGGCGTCCCGCCCATGCTCGCGTTGTACGCCGCGACCGTCCGGGCCGGGTTGCTCATCGCGGACGTCACCTTCAGCGCGTCCGCCGTCACCGTCAGCGAGCCGCCGTTGCGGATCGCGCTGCCGTTGAGCTGGATGTACTCATTGCCCTTGACCGTGACGCGCCCCAGGTGCTTGTACCCGCCGGCGGCGGTCGAGAGTCCCCCGCCGACGTTGATCGCCGCGGCCCACTTGTAGAAGACGTTGTTCTG
>DATJGQ010000710.1:0-2284 GCA_035494815.1 Gemmataceae bacterium | reverse complement strand
CCGGTCGTAGCGGCCGGTGTACTCGGCCTGGTGGCCGTTCTGCCGCATGTTCAGGTCCAACCAGTCGTCATCGTGGAAATACTCCGACGACCCGCTGCCGCCGCGCGGGTGGAATGTGATCAGGTGAGTGCCGCCGTCGCCCGATCGGAGGCCGCGAGCCATCGCCCGAATGATCGCCTTGTGCCGGTCGTTTTCCACGGCCCGGTCGCCACCGAGAATCCAAATGACCGGCCGATCCTTATACCGCCGGCCGAGCCACTCACCGTACGGGCCGGCGTTCTCGGGCGTGAAGACCTCCGGGCCGGCGCCGCGGCCGCGATTCCATTTGTCGCCCCAGGTGGGCAACATGCCGATGAACAGGCCGTATTCCGCGGCCTTATTCACGACCCAATCCACGTGCTTGAAGTAGTCCTCGTTCGGCCTGGCGGGATCGTCGTTCACGAGCGGCGTCTGGCCATAAGCGTTGGGCGTGTGCAGGCCGTCCAACTCCGCCAGCACGACGGCCTGGATCACGGTGAACTTCTTGGCCGACCGATCGCGGAGGTAGCGCTCCGTGTCTTCGCGGTTCAGGCGGTGGAAAAGTTCCCAAGCGGTGTCGCCGAGCCAGAAGAACGGCGCTCCGTCGTCCTTGACCAGGAACCGCTTGTTGTCGCTGACTCGAAGCCGCGGCACCCGCACGTGGTTGTCGCCGATCTCCCGGATCTGGACCTTGCGGAAGGCGACTTCGCCGCTGTGACTTTGCAGGGCGACGTAACCGCGGAGCGGCTTATCCGCCGGGGCCGGGGCGCCGGCCGGCTTGCCCTTCACGTCGCCCAGCCGCGTCTGGTCGGCGGAAAGCACCTGTTGACCGTTGATCGTGACCGTGTACCGCGGGCCGATGCACTCGACCTCGATCGTGTTCCATTCCGGGGCCGGCTTGACCGGGTTGGCGGTCGGCGCGGCGTAGCGGTATAGCGACCCGGTGCTGTGGAGGTCCGGCGGCTTGCCGGCGTCGTCGAACAACTGCACCTCGTAGGCGGCGTAGGACGCTCGGGTGGCGGCGGAGCGCTTCGCGTCGAACGGACCGGTGCGGATGCCGAGACCGCTGTTGCCGCGGTCCCGGCCGGTCGCCCGGGTGAACCGGTACTCCACCCGCAGCGCGAAGTCGCCGAACGTCTGCCGGTCATACCGCAGGAAGCCGAACACTTTGCCGGACGCGACGATCATCCCGTCGCGAACGCCCCAAACCGACTTGCCGTCCCGGTCGGTCGTCGGGCCGTCCACCACCCAGCCGTCGAGGTCCTTGCCGTTGAACAATTCGCGATAGTCGGCCGCTCGCGCGGCGCAGGCAGTGCCGAGGAGGACGAAAGCGGTGAACGCGACTCGCATCATGTCAATCGCTCCAAATGCCCAGTAACGGGCCCGCCACCGTCGGACAGTGGGACGTCGCTCCCGAAACCCTATTTCACCCCGCTCCGTTCCCGCGCCGGGCGGAATTCGTCGCCGGCATTCCACGTCGGCAGGCCATCGGCGTTGGCGATGTCTCGGGCCAGGTCCATCGCGAACCGGCCCAGCACAACGAATCCCGAGAAGTCCCAGTCGGGCCGCATCTCATCCTGTGGCGAATGGTACGCCTTGTCGTTGAACTCCTGCTTGGCGTTGCGGGCAAAGTCCGCCGGTTTGCCCTTGATCTTCATTCCCGTAGTAACGGAGAAGGCGGGGACGCCCGCGCGGGCCATCGAGAAGTGGTCCGACCGGTAGAAGATGCCGAGGTGCGCCCGCTGGTCGGCTTCGATTTCCAGGCCGTGACGGCCGGCCGCCCGCTGCACCGTCGCCCAGGCCGTCGTCCGTTCCGCACCGGTGACGACGACCGATTCCGGCACGCCGAGCGGCAGGATCATATCGAAGTTGACGTCGACCGCCGTCTTGCCCAGCGGGACCAGCGGGTGCTCCGCATAGTACTTCGACCCGAGCAGCCCCTTCTCCTCGGCGGTGACGGAGAGGAACAGCGCCGACCGCTTCGGCTTCGGCGATTGCACGGCCCAGGCGCGGGCGATTTCCAGCAGTAGGCCGCAGCCGGTGGCGTTATCCGCCGCGCCGTTGTAAATCGCATCACCGAGGACGGCCCGGCCGACGCCGAGATGGTCCCAGTGGGCCGTGAAAATGACGGCCTCCGACTTGAGCGCCGGGTCGTTCCCTTCGACCATGCCGCAGACGTTGTTGCTGACGAACGGCTCGACACGTGTGGGGATGTGGCCCTTCAGATTAATGCCGAGGGAATAGGGCTTGAACCCCTTGGTATTCG
>DATJGQ010000709.1:0-4942 GCA_035494815.1 Gemmataceae bacterium | reverse complement strand
GTCGCCGAATACTGGATCCTGCGAGCGAACGGCGCCGGCGCATCGATCGCCGGTGGGCCGAGCAGTCGCCGGTCATGGACGGCGAAGAAGTGTTGGCAGTCGAACGCGTGCGAAGCGAACATGTACCAGGTACAGTTGGCGACGAACCGGAACGGCGCGCTCGCCGCCATTTCCGTCGGCTCGACCTCGAAGAAGAACGGCATCGGGAAGAGTGGGGCCGGGCCGTTGAAGAAGAAGACGTAACCGCAGCGTTCCTCGGCCGGGTAGGTCGTGAGCTCGGCGAATCGGGGGAGGGGGCCGTTCAGCCCGGGGATGCGGGTGCAACGGCCATCGGCGTCGTATTCCCAGCTGTGGAACGGGCAGCGGACGCATTCCCCCACGATCGTCCCGCCGCCGAGATCCGCGCCGAGATGGGCACATCGGCCGTCCATGACGACGAGACGTCCGCTCGCCGTTCGAAACGCCACGATCGATCGGCCGAGCATGCTCTTCGCGACAGGGCCGCGCCGCAATTCACTCGCCGGGCCGAACAGATACCAGGACGCGGGATACGCCGGAAAGCGGTTCGCCGGGGGAGGTGGGACAAACCCGGCGCGGGCGGGACGTGCCATCATGACGAGTCTCCACCGGGCGCGGCAGGCGTTCCTGGCCGCGTCAGCTTGATCCGCCCCGCAGCCGCTGTCAAGCAGATAGTTGATCTTGGCGGCGCGACTCTGCGCTTGCAGTTCCGTCACGCGCCGGCGAACATGGTGCCGGAATCCATCATCGAGGAGTGGGCGATGAGTGGACACGGCCACGTCGATGCTCCGCGCCGACGCCCTTTGGAGAAGAGCCCCGGTGTCTACGGATCGCTCGGGGTCAAGCACGTCATCAATGCGACGGGCACGTTCACCGACCTGGGCGGTTCCATCATGCCGCCGGAAGTCGTCGCCGCATGGACGGAGGCGGCGCGACACTTCGTCGATATGGTCGAGTTACAGGAACGGGTCGGGGCGCGGCTCGCCGAACTCGTGGGCGCCGAGGCGGCGATGGTGACCACCGGCGCGGCCGGCGCCCTCTTGCTCGGGACGGCCGCGGCCGTCACCCGCGGGGACCGCAAGCTCATCGCCCGACTGCCGGACACCACCGGCATGAAGTACGAGGTCATCCTCCAGAAATCGCATCATACCTGCTACGACAGCCAATTGACCGACGTCGGCGTGAAGCTGATCGACGTTCAAACCATGGCCGACGTCGAGCGAGCCGTTAACGATCGGACCGCGCTGCTCTTCTTCATGAACATTGCCGAGCCCGACGGCAATATCGGCCGCGAGCAATGGGTCGCGCTCGCACGCAAGCACAAACTACCTGCACTGCTCGACGCGGCCGCCGACACGCCGCCCGTCTGCCGGCTTTCCGAGTACACGAGAATGGGCTTCGATCTGGTCACCTTCAGCGGCGGAAAGGCGATCCGCGGCCCGAACGATACCGGCATGCTCCTCGGCCGCAAGGACCTGATCGCGGCGGCGAGACGCAACGCCAGCCCGCACGAGGGCACGATCGGCCGGATGCTGAAGGTCGGCAAGGAGGACATGATCGCCCTCCTGGCCGCGGTCGAGCGGTTCGTGCGGCTGGATCACGACGCCGAATGGCGCGTGTGCGAAGGGCGTTTGGATGTGATCGCGAACGCGATCAAGGGCATCCCGACGGTCGAGTGCGAGCGGATCGTCCCCGCGATCGCCAATCATGTCCCTCATATGTTGGTCGACTGGGACGTGCGGCGACTCAAGATCACGCCCGAAGAGGTGACACGGGCACTCGCCGCCGGCGACCCGCCGATCCGGATCGGCCGTGTCCCCGGCACCGGGACGAAGGGAATTCTGATTGCCGTGCACACGCTGCTGGACGGCGAGGAGCAAATCGTCGGCGACAGACTTGTCGCGCTACTCCAATCATCGCAGGAGTCTCCCTGATGCGCAATCGGCGTATTCTGATCACGGCGAGCGTATCGGCGCTCTCCCTCACTCTCTGTCTTTTCGCCGAGCCGCCGCGAACGATCGTCGTTGACGGCCGGTTCGATGATTGGAAGGGAGTTCGCAGCTACACCGACCCGCCGAACAACGAGCACGATACCAGTCACAATGCCCGCGACGACCGGCCGGCGCACGTCGATCACCCCGACGTGGACCTGCTCGAATACAAGTTCGCGCACGACGCCGAGAACCTCTACGCCTACTTCAAGGCCCGCGGCACGATCGGCCGAACACAGACCGCAGCGGCTGGCAAGCCGGCAGGCCGATATTATGCGATCCTCGCCATTGACGTGGACGACGACACCCAGACCGGCTACTGGCTGCACGAGGGCGGCTACTACCCGACGAGCAACGGCTACGATGTCAACGCCGAGGTCGAATGGTACGGCGGCCGGCTCAACTGCGGCAACTATCTCAACCACGCCTGCCGCACCCAGGCCGAACTCGATCAGGCGTTCCTCGACCAGTCGTCCGGTCAATATCGTTCGGGCAACCCCGGCCCGTACAAGGCCGGCTTCCTGCGGCTCGGGCCGGGCACGTACAAGTACTACCCAGAGTGGGTCTATCACGAGAACGGCACGATCACTTTCGTGAAAGACAAGGGCCCGCAGACGCTCGGCGTTATCACCGCGGCCATTTCTTCCGACGGCCACGAAATGGAGATGAAAGTCCCGATGAAAGGCTTCTTGGTCGATCCGCAAGGCAAGCCGATCGTCGCCTTGGGGCGGAAGCTGAATATCTCCTTTTCGTTGGAGGCGAGCGGTGAGTTGACGAAGGACGGCCGCTGGGCGTCGAACACCGCCGAGCCGATTCGCGGCTATATGGTGGAGCCGCCGCGACGCTAACCACCCAGTGACCTTACATTTTTCTCATTTTTTACTTTGCACACTTTCTCTGCTGTGCTTTCATAGCGGCTGCCCGCGGTCGCTCCACTCTCCTCACTTCTTTTGGGAGCAGACTATGCGTTGCAGACTCGCTGTCCGTCGTTGCGCGTTTACGCTGATCGAACTGCTGGTGGTGATCGCGATCATCGCCGTGCTCATCGGGCTGCTGTTGCCGGCCGTGCAAAAAGTGCGCGAGGCGGCCGCCCGGATGAGTTGCTCGAACAACCTCAAGCAGCTCGCCCTCGCCTGTCACAGTTACGAATCGGCCCTGGGCACGTTGCCGCGCAACGGAGCCGCCATTTATCTCAAGGACTCGCACAACCGCGGGCCGGACGGCCAAGGCACAGGCTGCTGCGGCCTGGGCGGGCCGCGGTGGAGTTGGATCGCCCGCGTGTTGCCGTACATCGAGCAGGAGGCACTGTCCCGGCAGGGCGACGTGCCCAGCGGCAAGGTGAACCTCAACGCGACCACACTTGCCGTCATCGCAACCGAATTCAAAACGATCGCCTGCCCGGCCGACGACACGTCCCCGCGAACAAGGACCAACGGCGCCAACTCCGACGGCAAGCTTTCGGCCGTGACCAGCTACAAGGGCGTGAGCGGCGACAACTGGGGCACCGACTTCTTCGGCGTCACCGCTGACCAAAACTTTAGCACGCCCTATGTCAACCCCACGACCGGCACGCCCAACGACCGGAACGGACTGGAAAACGGCAACGGCATTTTCTGGCGGGCCGACATCCGCTACGGCACCATGAAGCTGACCGACGTCGCCGACGGGACCAGCAACACGTTCATGATCGGTGAAGACATCGCCTCATACATTATTTGGAATGAGTGGGCTTTGCCTAACGGCGCCATCGGCACATGCGCCATCCCGCCCAACACGGGCAACAAGATTCCCGACCCGGACCTCGGCGACGATACGTCGGCCAAGATCGGCCGATGGCCGACGCGGTATTCGTTCCGCAGCCGGCACACCGGCGGTCTGAATTTCGCACTGGCCGACGGATCAGTGCGGTTCATCCAGGAGACGATCCCGCTGCAAACGTATCGCGCGCTCGCCACTCGTCGCGGCGGGGAAACGGACTCGCTGCCGTAACCCGTCGTTTCCGGAAAGGGGCGCACCGTGACTCGCTACGCTCTCCGTTCCGTGCCGTTTCTCGTCCTGATCACCTTGACACTCGCGTCGGCGGGCTGCGGCCGCGGACTGCCGGTGCTTGTCCCTGTCCGCGGTAAGGTGACGCTGCCGAGTGGCACGCCGATCCACAACGGCAGCGTCACTCTGTACCCCGACACCGCCAAGGGCAACAAGTCCAAGGAGCTGCCCATCGGCGCGATCGATGCGCAGGGAAACTTCACCGTTATGACGGGCACACGTGAGGGCGCCCCTCCCGGCTGGTACAAGGTCGCGATCTCCGCGGCCGAGCAGATCGACCCGAATAACCCATACTTCACCGATTGGCTGATCCACGAGCGGTACATCAACCCCGAGACGTCGAGGCTGACCGCGGAGGTGGTCGAGAGCCCCACCGCGGGCCGGTACGACTTCCAGGTCGATCCGCACCCGAAATCGAAGAAGAAGTGAGCGGCCGTCACGACGGTCCGGGACGCCACCAGGCGTCGAGCCGGCGGCGGAGGTCCTCCGCCGCCGCCGGTTGCCCGGCGGCCCGATCGGTCGTTTCGTGGGGGTCTGCGATCAGGTCGTACAATTCACTTTTCTGGGTGGCGTCGGCGGGTGCGATCAGCTTCCACCGACCTTCGATCACCCATCGCCAGCGCAGGTTCTTCGCCGGGTCGTTGAGGTCCACGGCGTTGTGCATGAAACATTCGCCGAAGATCGCGGGCCGGCCGCGAACCGTCGCATCGTCGAGGAGGTTCACCCCCGGCAGGTCCGGCGGCGGCTGCCGACCGACCGCGGCGAGGATCGTCGGCACGAAGTCGATCGACAGCGCGAGGTCGTCGCTCATCCGCGGCTTGATGTGCCCCGGCCAGCGGACCATCAGCGGCGTTCGGAGTCCGCCGTCATACGGCGACTGCTTTGAT
>DATJGQ010000708.1:0-7581 GCA_035494815.1 Gemmataceae bacterium | reverse complement strand
GACCGGGGACGATCTCGGGTCCCGCCTGCCCGTGGCCGGGAGTGCCGACGAGCTCGGCGACCTCAGTCGCGCCTTTAACGGCCTGCTCGACCGACTCCAGGAATCGTTCGAACGTCAGCGGCGTTTCACCGGCGACGCCTCCCACGAGTTGCGCACCCCCTTGACGGCCATCCTGGGACAGCTCGAAGTCGCGCTGCGGCGCGAGCGGTCCGCGGAGGACTACCGGCAAGTCCTGGCCGCCGTCCATGAGCGGGCCGGGCACCTGCGGCACATCGTCGACTCGTTACTGTTCCTGGCCCGGGCCGACGCCGACGCCCGGCTCCCCGACCGCGAGCGGGTTAACCTCGTCGAGTGGTTGCCGGCACGCGTCCACGAATGGTCCGGCCACGCACGGGCGGCCGACATCGTCTGCCCGATTGGGCAAGCCCCCCCGGTTCACGTCGATGTGCAGCCGGCCATGCTCGGACAGTTGCTCGACATCTTGCTCGACAACGCGTCCAAGTACAGCCCCGACGGCACGCCGATCACGGTCAACTTGCGACGCGACGGTCCTGACGTATTCGTCGCGGTCGAGGACGAGGGTTGCGGCATCGCGGACGAAGATCTTCCCCACCTGTTCACGCCGTTCTACCGCTCCGCGGACGCTCGCCGCCGCGGCGTCGAAGGCCTCGGGCTCGGACTCTCGATCGCCAAACGACTGGCCGACGCGTTCGGGGGGAGCTTGACGGTACGAGGCGCGGTCGGCAAAGGGAGCTGCTTCACGCTGCGACTTCCCGCGGTCCCTGTTCCCCCGCTTGCCCACCTTGCCCGTTGAGAATCACCGTACCTTTCCGCGTTCTCGGCAGCATTCCTCCGATCCCAACGTCAAAGTAGGCCGCGCACCCATTCCGATAGGACGTGGTAAGGATTGCCTGAAAGATCAACGGAGAAGGAGTAGCCATGAGAAAGGGATTTCTCGGCTGTGCGCTTGTGTCCGTCGCCGGGGCCAGCCTCGCCCTGGCTCAGGGCCCGTCGCCTTACCAGTACATCGCCCGGGACGGGGCGGCACTCCCCGCAGATGTCGCAAAGCAAACTTCCCCGGTGACCACCGACGGCAAGACTGGCGCGGTCACGACGGTCCCCGCCGGCCTCGTCGGCGGCGGCTGCGCCGACAATAACTGCGGCAACGGCACGGGTGGCGGCGCCGGCAGCTGCGGCCGCGACGGCCGGGTCTGGGGCAGCATCGAATACCTGGCGTGGTGGATTAAGGACGCCCACGCACCCCCGCTGGCGACCATCGGCTCCCCGAATGACTTCGTCCCCGGGGCGATCGGCCAACCCGGCACCGTCGTGGCCATCGGCGGCGACGACATCAATTACGACACATTCTCGGGCGTGCGCTTTACCAGCGGCATGTGGTTCAACGACTGCCGCACCCGCGGCATGGAAAGCAGCTACTTCTTCCTGAGCCAGGAATCCAAGAACTTCACCGCGGTCTCCTCGGGCGGACCCGGCACGCCCGTCATCGCCCGCCCGTTCCTGGACGCGAACGGCCTTACGCCGAGCGCCGTCATCGTCGCCTTCCCCGGCATCTCCTCCGGCGCTATCAGCGTGAACACCAGCAGCCGCATGTGGGGGACCGACTCGAACCTGCTCTGCAACCTGATCTGCAACGGCGGCAATAACTGCGGCGGCGGCTGCGGCGGCGGCAGCGGCCTCCGCGTCGACGGCCTCGTCGGCTTCCGGTATTTGGAACTCCGCGAAGGGCTCGGCGTCGCCCAATCGAGCACGGTCCTGGCGACCGCCCCGCCGCTCATCGGCGGCACGCTCGGCAACACCAACATCCTGTCATTCGACCAGTTCGACACCTACAACCGCTTCTACGGCGGCCAGGTCGGCCTCAAGACCGAATGGTGGCGCGACCGCTGGGTCGTCACCAGCGTCGCCAAGGTCGCCCTGGGCGACAACCATCAGTCGTTTGACGTCTTCGGCGGCACGTCGCTCACCCCGGCCGGCCCGTTGGCCACGCCGGGTGCCGGAGCCAACATTCTGCCCGGCGGGCTGCTCACCCAGACCAGCAACATCGGCCACTTCACCCGTGACCGCTTCTCCGTCGTGGGTGAAACGGGGGTCAACGTTGGCTACCAGTTGACGGACGCCATCAACGTCTTCGTCGGCTACACGTTCCTGTACTGGACGAACGTGGCCCGGCCGGGCGACCAGATCAGCCCGGTGGTCAATGCGACGCGGATCCCGGGCAGCGTCATCCCGCCGTCCGGTCCGACCGCCCCGATCTTCCAGGCCCACGACACCGACTTCTGGGCACAGGGCGTCAACTTCGGCGTCGCCCTGCGGTTCTAAATCGTCTCGGAAAACGACAAAGTCCGATGGGACTTATAGGACGCATGGGTCCTATAAGTCCCATCGGACTTACCGTTTTCCACCCGCGTGGACTAAGCCACGAAGATGCCGCCCGTGAAGGCGGGGTCGAGGGGCATCGTGTCGGCGAGCAGGGTCGGTTCGGTCTCCGTCCCGCGATACACCCGCAGGTTCGGCCCGCCGCCCGGGCCGGCGCCGGTGATAATCTCGGCCATGCCGTCCTGGTCCAGGTCGTTCACGGCGACGGTGGAGCCGCCGGTGAAAGACGTGGCATAGGCATGGAAGCTGTTGACGATCATCAGGTTCGGCCCGTGGAAGGTTTTCACCCACGGCACGTCGCCGGCGCCTTGGGAGACGACGATGTCGGTGAAGCTGTCGCCGTCGACGTCCCCGGAGGCGACGTAGATGCCGCCCCGGAAATCCTGCTTGAACGCCAGGAAGCTGCGGAAGAGCGAGTTGTCCGCCCCGCTGAAGACCTTCACGAACGGGCCGCCGCCGACACCCGGGCCGGTGATGATATCGGCGAACCCGTCGGCGTTGACGTCGCCGGCCGCCACGCGGACGCCGCCCCGGAAGCTCGACTCGTAGACGAAGTCGTTGAACAGCAGCGAGCCGTCCTGGCCGTTGAAGACTCGGACGTGCGGGCCGCCGCCTTCGCCCGCGCCGACGATCAGGTCGCCGCGGCCGTCGCCGTTGACGTCACCTCCGGCCACGTAGACGCCCCCGGTGAAGGCGGTGTCGAAGGCCATCATGTTGGCGATCGGGCTGTCGATCAGTTGACCGGTGGAGCCGCTAAAGATCCTAACGTGCGGGCCGCCGCCCGGCCCGGCGCCGACGATAATGTCGGGGATGCGGTCCTCGTCCATGTCCGCGATCGCGATGCGTACGCCGCCCTGGAAGGACGGGTCGAACGCCTGCAGTGCGAACCGCTCCTGGCCGGTGCTGTTGTCGATGACGTGCACGACCGGCGCGCCGCCGGTATTCTCGCTGTACGCCGACAACGACATCAGCAGGTGCCGGTTGGCGACGGCCTGAGGGTTGATCCCGGGGGTGATGACGTCGTCCCCGCCGATACCGTCGGCGGGCGGCGGGTCGACCAAGCCGCCGGCAGGCGTGAGCCGGTCTTCCAGCGTGTTGAGCAACGGGCGGAACGTCGGGCGCACGGGTTTACGCTGAGACTTGCCACCCAAGAAGCGGAACAGAGACAGAGTGAGGAGGGGCTTCATAACACCGTCCCTTTCGCGAAAGAAGAGTAAGGACTGAACCACGCGGCCCCATGCCGCGCGGCGGGGCACATCGGCGGGCCGTGGGCAGGTCGCCCACACCGTCGGCCTGGCGCCGGACCGTCATTCGGCTACAATCGTCGGCTTCCGAAGCCGTATCCGCACGAGGGTGGGCTCCGACGGCCGGACCCTCAGGGCCCGCCGCTGGCACATCGCCCCGGCGTTTCGCCATCCCGGACATGATCTGATGGGCCCGCGCCTGCTTGAGCGTCGGGCCACGAGCTCTACCAGAACGGTGACAAGCAAGTCGCTGTCGTGCGGTGGGTCATGGCAGGCCGTCCCACACTAGAGACCAGATAACGTCCCCATGACCGCCAAGGATGTCGGACTGCGAGGCCCCTCCATCCGTCGCGGATGGGCGGGATAATTGTTGGCCGCCCCACTCAAGGCAACTCTCGCGCCGCGGCCGGTGAAAAAACTCTGTCGGAGTCGCGACGACGCGACTATGGTAAGTGAGCCGCGCGAGCCGAACCGATCTCGGCGACGCCTGACCGGCTCGCGAGACTTAAACCGCCGACATTCGACCCGGAGTTTCTCGAATGACTTCGACCGCTCCCGACCCGCGCGCTTGGCGGGCCCATACGATCGACCGCCCCGAGTCCTGGTACTACCCACTGTCCACCGCGACGCTGGCCGCGCTCGACCGCGACATTCGCGAGTGGAAGCGAGTAACACAGCGGGTCACTGACCTGGTCGCCTCCGCTGCGTTGCAGCAGGCGGGCGCGACCGATCGAGAACGAATCCTCAACGCGCTCGAAAACGAACGTGGTTTTGTGGTCGTTACGGCCGGGAGTCCAGGCCGCTACTCGCCGGAAGAACTCACGGCCGCATACTGGCTCGTCGGCCAGCTCATCGGCCGGCCGTTTGCGCAGAACGTGCAAGGCACGCTGCTCTACGACGTGAAGGACACCGGTCAGGATGTCCGCTACGGGGCGCGGTTCTCGGTCACGAACGCCGAAAGCACCTTCCACACCGACAACTCGTTCGGCGACGAAGTGCTCGATTACGTCGGGCTGCTCTGCCTCAATTCGGCGAAATCGGGCGGCCTCAGTCAGCTCGTCAGCGCTTACGCCGTCCAGGACGACTTGCGCGGAAAACAACCGACCGCTTTCGAACTCCTCCGGAGCCCCTTTCACGTCGACCGTCGCGGCGGATTGCGCCCTGGCGAGCAACCGACTGCGCGATTTCCGATCCTCGGCGAAGATGGAACGGGGCTAGTAATCCGTTACCTCCGGTATTGGATTGAGGTCGGACATGAAAAGGTCGGAGAGCCGCTCACAACCGACCAGGTGAAAGCCCTGGACGCCCTCGACCACGTCGCCGCCGTGCCCGAGCTGCGGGTGGAGTTTATGCTGCGGCCGGGCGAGATGCTGTTCGCCAACAACCGCTGGCTGCTACACAACCGGACCGCCTTCGAAGATCACGAAGAACCGGAGAAAAAACGGCATTACGTCCGCCTGTGGCTGCAAAAGCAATGACGAATGACGAATGACGAATGACGAATGACCAAGGAATGACGAATGACGAATTCCCAATGAAAAGCCCGGACGAAATTGGCAGCGGTGATTCGTCATTGGGAATTCGTCATTCCTTCGTCCTTCGTCATTCGTCATTCGTCATTCCCCTTCTGCTGGGCCCACTCGTCTTGGTGGGCTGGCTCTATCTGGTGGACGTCGGGCTTCCGGCGGAGGCCCACAAGCTCGCCGGCATCCTGCTGGCCACGCTCATCTGGTGGGTGACCGAACCGATCCCGATCGCTGCGACGGGCCTGCTGGGCGTGGCGCTGTGCGTCATCCTGGGTGCCATCCCGCCGACGGAACGCGGTCGAGATGGGTTGCGACTGGTTTTCGCGCCGTTCGCCGATCCCAGCGTCTTTTTCCTGATGGGCGGGATGTTTATCGGCCGGGCGATGACGCGACACGGGCTGGACCGGCGGATCGCACTCGCACTCTTGTGTACCCGCTGGGCCGGCCGCACGCCGGGGACGGTGTTGACGACGGTCGCGCTCGCGGTCACGCTCATCTCGATGTGGATCAGCAACGCGGCCGCCGCGGCCATGATGTGTCCCGTCGCGGTGGGGATCGTGACAGTCCTCGCCGCGGCGAAGGGCGCCCCGGCCGACTTCGCCGGATCGCCTTATGCCAGCGTGCTCGTGCTCGCGGTCGCCTTCGGCGCGAGTGTCGGCGGCATCGCCACGCCGATCGGCACCGCGACCAATGTCGTCGCGATCGGCATCTTTCGTCGGCCCGAGTACCTGGGCCATGGGGTGGATTTCCTCGCCTGGTGCGCGGTCGGCGTGCCCATGATGGTGCTGATCTTCGTCGGCATGTGCGTTTGGTTGCGCTGGCTGGCCCCCGCAAAGGGGCTCGACATGCCCGCACTGCGCGAATACCTCCGCAGCGAGTACGAGCGCCTCGGCTCGTGGCGGCGCGGGGAGGTCAACACACTGATCGTCTTCCTCGCGGCGATCGCCATGTGGGTCGCCCCGGGCGTGCTGGCCCTCGCCGGTTCCCCGGAGGCGCAGCGGACGTTCAACCGCTGCTTCCCCGAGGAGATCACCGCGGTCCTGGCCGTTATCGCCCTCTTCCTGTTGCCGGTCGACCGGGATCGCGGCCGATTCACACTCGAAGCGGAAGATTGGCAGAAAATCGACTGGGGGACGCTACTTCTGTTCGGGGCGGCTCTGGCCTTGGGCGGGCTGATGTTCCGCACCGGACTGGCGGACCATGTCGGGACGGCCGCGTTCGACCGCCTCGGCACGCACAACCCCGGGACGATCACGGGCCTCGCCGTTGTGGCGGCTATTCTGTTGAGTGAGTTCACAAGCAATACCGCAACGGCCTCGGCCTTATTGCCGGTCGTCTATAGTCTGTGCACAAAGGCGGGGGTGGACCCGGTGCCGCCGATGCTCGCGACGACGTTCGGCGCCAGTTTCGGTTCGGCCTTGCCGGTGTCCACGCCGCCCAACGCGATCGTCTATGGCACCGGGTTGACGCCTTTGCGACGGATGATCTGCGCCGGGCTCGGTCTCGACGTGATCGCCGGCATCGTCGTCTGGGCGGTCTTGCGGCTGGCGTTCGAAATCCTGCACTGGGCGCCGCTCGAACAAGGATGATTCGCGACGCTTCGAAGAAGCGTTTCTGGAGAGAACCCCATGAAGCTCGGCCTCATCAACTCCGCCTGGGTGCAATCCGGGAAAGGCACCGCCTACGGCATCCGCATGACTAAGGAGATCGGCTTCGACACGATCGACATCTTCGCCGACCCGCTCGACATTGACGCCAAGGAGCGCCGCCTGATCCGCCGCGAATGCGAACAGGTCGGCCTTCCGATCGTGTCGGTTGCATGCGTCGCGGTCGGCCTGATCGACTTTAACCCGTCGGTCCAGCGCTTCCACGTGCACCGCTGCGAGAAGTACCTCGACCTGTGTTACGAGCTGGAGGCGAAGAACCTGTTGCTGGTCCTCGGCGAGTACATCTGGGAGCAGCAGGTGATTCCGCCGGCCGAGCAATGGCAACTGGCCGTCAAGCACCTCAAGCATCTCGGCGACCGCGCGGCGACACTCGGTCTGCAGATCGCGCTGGAGTTAGAACCGTTCAAGCTATCGCTCTTGAACAACGTCTCCTCGATGGAGCGCTTTCTGGAGGAGGTGAATCACCCGGCGGTCAAGGCGAACATCGACGTCTCGCATTTGCATCTGGCTCACGTGGCGCCGGCCGAGCTGCGGCGGCTTCAGGGCCAGGCGATCCACGTCCACATCAGCGATTGCGACGGCAAAAAGCACGGCGACCTGCCGCCGGGCCGCGGCGTCGTGGATTTCTCGCCATACCTCCGCGAGATCAAGCACTTGAACATCGACGGGGCGGTGAGCATCGAGCTGGAGTACTCGCCGCAGCCGGAGAAAATCGTCGAATGGGTGCGCGAGGCGTACACGGCGACC
>DATJGQ010000707.1:0-2371 GCA_035494815.1 Gemmataceae bacterium | reverse complement strand
TGAGGACCTTTTAGCGCTCGGCCGTTTGGAAGTCCTCGGGGCGCTTACGCGACCCCGCTCGCCCGTCTAGAGGCGTCAATGGTCTAACCGCGCAACGCAGTTGCCCGTCGCACTTTCCCGGACCCTTCCAGCCCGCTCCCCAATTCACGTCTTTCCCATGGCCGTTACAGAGTCCTTGCCTTGCGGGGTCGAGGGGAAACTCGCTATAGTAACCCGGTTGGGCTTGACTGCCCCTTCACAATGTCTCCACCGACATCCCGGAAACACGAGGACGATCGTGAGCACTGTTCCTAAGCCCCCCGCGGCCGGGATGGACGATGACCAGGGCGGCAAACGACCGCGCAAGGTCGATCAGGCTTTCGAAGAAGTCGCTAAGCTGTCCGGTTCCGACGTCCCGCCGACCAATTTCTTCCAGGAATTCCTCAACCGTGTCCTCTGGGGGATCGAAGCCCCCGCCGGGGCGGTTTGGCTGCGCACGCCGCAGGGCTTCTTGCAGCTTCAGTGTCAACAAAACATCGAGTCTGTCGGCTTAGACCAGCACAAGGGCGGCCGACAAAGTCATAACGAGCTGCTCCGGCAGGCATTCCAGACTGCCAAGCCGATGATGCTGGAACCGTTCGGCACCACCGGCATCCACGACGGCATGCCCGCGGGTAATCCGACCGGGCATTACGTCCAGCTCGCTCCCGTTCAAATTGAAAAAGAAACGGTCGGCCTCGTCGAGGTTTGGCAGGACCCGCGGTGGGACATCCGCATTCAGCGGACCTGTCTCAACTACCTCGTCCAGATGGCGGGGTACGCTTCGAACTACCTGCGGACGACGCAGGGACGCAAGCTCGCCGGCCAGGAACAGATCTGGACGCAGCTCGAAACCTTCGCGCGCGAAATCCACGCCAGCCTTGACCCAACGCGTGTCGCTTATCAGATCGCCAACGAAGGCCGCCGGCTGGTCGGCTGCGACCGGCTGAGCGTCGCCACCGTCGAAGCGAAAAAGGCCAAGATCGAAGCGGTCAGCGGGGCGGACGTCATCGAGAAGCGGTCCAACCTGATCGTCCTGATGCGGCATCTGGTGGACGCGGTGCTCGCCTGGGGCGAGAAGCTCACGTACACCGGTACGAAGGACGAAAGCCTCCCGCCCGATGTGTTGACGGCCCTCGACGACTACCTGGCCGAAAGTAACAGCAAGCTCCTGGTCCTGATGCCGTTGCGGGACGAGCGGCAGAAGGACAAGGCCGGCCCGGCGCGTTCGGCGCTGATCATGGAGAACTTCGAGACGCCGGAGAACACCGAACCGCTGACGGCGCGTCTCGACATCGTTGGCCGGCACGCGACGACCGCGCTTTACAATGCGACGGAGATGCGCCGCGTCCCGCTCGGCTGGCTGTGGCGGCCGGTCGCGGCGGTGCAGGAGGGCCTCGGCGGCAAGACGAAGGCGATCATCACCGCCATCGTCGCGGCGGTCGTCTTGCTGATTGCGGCGATGGTGTTCGTGCCGTACGAACTGGAGATGGATGCCAACGGCCAGCTGCTGCCGGTTGAGCGACAACGGATTTACCCGACCAATCCCGGCCGCATCGAAAAGTTCCTCATCAACCAGAACGATACAGTCGGCGTCGGCGCGTCGCTCGTCGAAATGTACGACAACGACCTGCGGACGATGCTGACCAAGCTCAAGGACGAGGCGGAAAACGCGTCGAACAGCTATCTGAATGCGGACAAGCAGCGTAAAGCCGCCAAGACGGACGCCGAACAAGCCAAGTTCTCAGCCGAGGTGGACAAATACGCCGTTGCCCTGCGGACCAGCCGCGAGCTGTTCGATTCGATGATCAAGATTCACAATGCCGATCCGAACCGGCTCGGCTGGTTCTGGCTCAAGGCCCCGCCATTCCCCGACCTCGCCGCCACGAAGCGCGAAAAGTGGTGGACGGTCCTCGACGCCGACTTCCGCGAGAAGTTGCACCAATCGGTCAAACCGTCCGAACCGATCATCCGCCTCGGCAACAAGGCCGGCCGCTGGGAATTGGAACTCAAGATCCCGCAGAAGCACATCGGCCAGGTGCTCGCGGCGTTCGGCAGCGACGACCCCAACGCCCGGCTCGACGTCGATTTCCTCGTGACGTCGGAAACCACCCGAAAGTGTCGCGGCGTGTTGTACCGCGGGAAGGTGGCCGGCGAAGCCACGCCGAATCGCGATGAGCATAACGAGTCGGCCCCGGTCGTCATCGCTTACGTCACGCTCGACGACCCGTCGATCCCCGAGGCGGATCGCGTGCCGGACAATCTGCTGCTCACCGGCGTGGAGGTGCACGGCAAGATCCGCTGCGGCAAACACCCGATGGGCTACTCCCTCTTCTACGGCGTCTGGGAATTC
>DATJGQ010000706.1:0-4572 GCA_035494815.1 Gemmataceae bacterium | reverse complement strand
GCCGCGAAGCTCTACGATGCGCCACGTGTTATGCAACACGTGAATCCGCAGTTTTTCCAGTCTACGCCGCACGACAACGGGATCGTAAATCGCGTCGTGATTGCCGAGGATGGCGAACGCGGCCGTGGTCCACCGCAGCCGACCCAACAGCGGCACGATCCAGCGGTAGTGGAACGCGCTGTCCACGACGTCGCCCGTGATCGCGAGCAGGTCCGGCGGGCCGTCCGCCATGCAGAGATCGAACACCTCGCGGTAGAACTGCCGGTCCGGCGTGCCGCACAGGTGCAGGTCGGTCAGGTGCAGGATTGTCAGCCCGTCGAGCGCGGCGGGCAATCGATCGAGTTGGAACGTGCGTTCGCCGAACTCGACGCGGAAGATGTCGTTCCACGGCAGCCCGGCGAGCCGCCAGTTCTTGCCGTCGCCGATCGGTTTCTCGCCCAGGCGGGCGGCAATGTCAACGATCTTCGAGTCACGATGCAGTACCTGTCGTGGGTCACGCCGAATCGCGCGGACGACGGAGACGATGGGGACATACACCACCGCGGTGAGCCAGCAGAGCCAGAGGGAGCCTGCCAACAACCACGAAAGAGCGTCGCCGGACGGCACGGCCATTTCCCGAAAGCGGCCGAAATATGCCCAGCCGAAAACGAACGGAAATGCGAAGACGAAGATCGCGGTTAGCAGGCGGATGAACTTGAGGAACTTGCGTGATATCGGTTGCGCGTACCACCAATTCAAACAGACCGTCAGGAGAAACGCGTGCCCGAACCAGGCGGCGGCGAGCAACAGCACTTCGGCCAACAGGCCCATCCGTGCGGCCCTCAGAGATGAAGCCCGGAACGATCAGGTGCGCGCGGCTTGAGGTGTCGGAAGGGCGGGGGCGGTTCCGGTGAGCGCGTCGATCAGTTGGTCGGCTCGAAACGGCTTATAGAGGACGTGTCGAAGTCCGTCCTGCCGGGCCTTGACGAGCGAATGCGACGCGTCGTACCCGAACGCCGTCATCATGATCATCCGCGCTTGCGGCTGGGCGTCGCGGAGCCGGCGGTAGGCGTCATAGCCAGACAGGTCCGGCAGGCGGATGTCGGTAATGACGGCGTCGTAATGGCCCGCGCGGGCCATGGCGAGTGCTTCCGCGCCGCAGCGGGCGGTTTCGACTTCCCCGCCGAACCGCCCGATCAGAGCGTGTGCCGACTTGCGGATGAGTTCGTCCGCATCGACGACCAGGACGCGCATTCCTTTGAGCCGAGAGCCCGGCGTCGCACCGTGTCCCACCGGCGCGAGCGTCTCGCCGACTTCGACGATGCTCTGCTTGATCGAACGGGCGCGGACGAGGATCTGCTTCAATTTGTCCGCCACTTCGGGCGGTTGGCCGTCGCCGCGGCTCAGGAGCGCGGTCGTCGCGGCCAGGATGTCGTCCACCGGCAAGGCGACTTCGCTGCGGATCGCGGTCACCGCATCCGAGGACGCGCACCGCTTTTCCGCCGTCAGCAGCTCGAGTGTATGCAGTGCTTGCGCGACCTCGCGGCTAAAAATCTCGGTGAACTGCAGATCCTGCTCGGTGAACGCGTTCGGCCGCGGGCTTTCGACATTGAATGTCCCGATGACTTCGTCGCTGACGATCAGCGGCACGGTGAGCGAACTCCGCGCCCCCGCGGCCCCTTCGATGTAATGCGGGTCGTGCGTCGTGTCCGTGCAGAGGTAACTCTTTCCTGTCGCGGCCACATAGCCGGTCACGCCGTTGTCTTCCTCCTTAGCGAACAGTGTCCGACGGGCGGCCCCCGGGGTCATCCCCTCCTCGAGCAGCGGCTCGAGCTCGCCCGTCCGGCGGTTGAGCAGACGGATTTCGATCACGTCGTAATGGAGCATGTCGCGGATGAACTGCCGCAGGTTGTGCTTGAGCAGTTCCACCCGTTCGGCCTGTTCCATGTCGGCCAGCTGGTCGGCGTCGAGGTTGATGAGCGCCCGGCCCGCGTGGTGCAGCGCGTCGAGCTTTTGCTGCCTCAGCTCTTCGTCGGAAACGTCGCGGAATTGGGTGACGAATCGTGCGTGGCCGTCCGCGCTGCCGGGGAGGAGCGTGACCCGCACCTCGACATACCTGTCGCGGGCGCTGGCGAGGCGGGCCGACCCGACCGCGCCCGACCGCGCGACCGCGAAGGGCCCGTGGCCCGCGGCGGCGTCGAACGAACCGAGCACGTCCCGCAGCGGGCGGGCGCCGTCGCCGTTGCCCCAATGATGGAACGCGGCGTTCGCCCAGAGCACTTGCAAGTGGTTGTCCAGGATCGCGATGCCGTCCGGCAGTGTGTCCAGGATGTGTTCGGCCTGCACGAGGTGGTCGGCGCGACTGCGGAGCCGCGGGTCGCGCGTCCCGATAAGAACGGCCCCAACCGCACTGTCTTGAACGGCTTGCAGGGCCGCGACCAGGTCGCCGACGCGGACTGTCTCGTGGTCGCGGAGTCCGCGAGCGAGGTCGGCCGGATCGCCCGGACCGTCCACGACGATTATTCGCGGTCGCGTCGCCACTGTCGGCTGGCCTGTCGGTAAGAACAGTGACTGGATTCGCCCATTTCATCATAAGTACGCCCCGGCGCCCGAACAAGGCGCCGAGCCTCGCTAGCCTCTCAACAACTGCAGGCGTAAGCTGCCGGGTGGCCTATCGGCCCTGCCGTGCGGTTTATGCGGATCCGACTATGAGCACCACATCTTCCGACGATGACGCCCCGAAGTCTGCGGCGACGAAAGCCCTCGCGGCCGTTCCGGTCGCGTTGACGGTGCTCGCGACCATTCTGGCCGGCCTGTCGTCCAGTGAGATGACACGGTCGATGTATTACCGCTCCCTAGCGGCCCAGGACCAGAGTAAAGCCGGTTCGCAGTGGGCATTCTTCCAGGCCAAGCGCATCCGCGGCACAACACTCGACGCGACGGTGGATCTCGTCCGCACGCTGACCGACACGCCGCCGTTTGAACCGGGCAGCCTGCGCTCACTCGCCGCGCGGATCGAGGACGGGCTCCGTGCCGGCGCGTCCGCCGCCGCCGACAAGGCGAAGGCGGCGCGGCAGAAACTCGACGCGCTGCTCGACCGCGACGACGTCAAACAGGTGTGGGATTATCTTGCCGGAACAAGGCTGCCGGCCATACAGGAACGGCATATTGAGGACGCGGCAATCGCCGACACGCTGACGGCAATCCGCAGCCACCAGACCGAGCCGCAAACCATAGACAAAGTCACGCGGATCAACCCGGCCCGTCTGGACGAGGCGATCGAGTTGGCCGAGGCGAACGTGGACGCGTTCGACGAAGCGTGCAAATCCGCGACGACGGTCGTGCGCGACTTGGACGGCGTCGTCCACGAGTTCGCGGCGGCCGTGCGAAAGGCGGGCAGTAATGGCGGCGATGCCCGCGCCGCGCTCAAGGCTCTCACCGCGACCGTCAGCGCTATGCGGCAGGACTTCACCGCCCGCCGGTACGCCCAGGAAGCCAAATTCAATCAGCAGGCCGCCGAGTTGTACGAGGTGCAAGTCCGTCGCGCGGGCGTCGATTCGGAACGCCATCGCAACCGCAGCAAAAACTTCTTTTATGCGATGCTGTGTGCCCAGGCCGGCGTGACGGTCGCGTCGCTGGCCCTGGCGAAATCGCGGAAAAGCTTCTTCTGGGCGGTTGCGGGCGCGGCGGGCCTGTTGGCGATCGCAATGGGCGGGTACGTGTATCTCGCGATGTGATGCATTTAATCCAATCCTACCAGCCCGAAGCGCAAGCGAGGAATGCGACTCTCATCCCTCGCTTGCGCTTCTGGTCAGTCGATGGCCGCATTAATTCGCCCGCTTCATCAACCCCCGCCCCTTCATCCACGCTTCGAGCCGATCGGGCCAGGTGCCGAGGACCGGGTCGTCCGGCGCCAGCCCGACGCCGTGCTTGCCCTTCTCGTAGACGTGCAGCTCGGCCGGGATGTTGTGCTTCTTGAGCGCCTGAAAGAAGTAGATGCTGTTCATCACCGGCACGCCTTTGTCTTCGTCGGTATGAAACAAAAACGTCGGCGGCGTCTGCGCGGTCACCTGGAGGTCGTTGCTCATCAACTCGACGAGCGCCGCGTCGGGGTTCGGGCCGAGCAGGTTGCGGCGGGAACCGGCGTGTGTCGACCGCCCGTCCATCGTGATGACCGGATACGACAGGATGGCGAAATCCGGCTTACTACTCTCGCGGTCGATCGGGTCACCGGCCTCGGCCTGGCCGGAGTCGAAATGTGTCGCGGCCGTCGACGCGAGGTGTCCGCCCGCGGAGAACCCCCACACGCCGACGCGGCCCGGATCGACGCCGTACTCCTTCGCCTTAGTCCGCACGGTCCGGATCGCACGGTGGACATCGAACATCGGTCCTGGGTGGAGCGGCGCGGCGATCTTCGACTCGTTGACCGTTCGGTACTTCAGGACGAATGCATGAACACCTCGCTGATTCAGCCAGTCGGCGACATTTGTGCCCTCGTGGTCGACCGCGCGTCCCGAGTATCCTCCGCCCGGGCAGATGACGACCGCGGTGCCGTTCGCGCGGTCAGTCGGGGCCAGGTGGACGGTGAGGGTC
>DATJGQ010000705.1:0-4088 GCA_035494815.1 Gemmataceae bacterium | reverse complement strand
CGAGCTGCTCGAAGCCAACGCCGAATCTTATTGGAACGTGCCCGAGCTGTCCGCGCAGCCGGCGCGTGAGGACGACGATGACGGAAACGTCTTCGGCGCCGCTTACGAGGAGATGACGTATCACGACAGCGCCGACGACGGCACGGAAGGGGCGGTCCTCGGCGAAGGGCCCGCCGGGGATCATTTCCCGTTGGAACATGAGGCCGATTCGCTGCGGCCGCGGCTGCGGTTCCTCGCCACCGTCGCGCGGCTCTGGCGGGCGACCGCACCGCATTTCGCGGCCGAAGATGCGGTCGTCCGCGGCTGGCTGACCGCCGCCCGAGATCGCGAGGCGCAGTTCGACCGACTCCTGGATCACCTCCACGCGCTGCCCATCCCCGATCCGCCGCCGGGGTTTGAGGCCGCCCTCGAGTTCGACCGCCGCCGCGTGGTGCGCGAACATCTGATCGAGGAAGGTATCGCGGCCGCCCTGGCCAACCGCCAGGCGGCGCGGTCGCTCGCCGTTCATCTGGCGACCGGTACAGAATACGCCGACGCGACGTCGGCCGCCACGCCGACGGACCAAGAGGATTGGAAGGCGCTCGCGGTCGAGGTCGAAGACCGGCTCAACTGTGACGACGATGCCAAGACCCGCGTCGCGGTCGCCCGGTTGCTGCGGCGGTTGAAGTCGGAACCGTTGCTCTATGTGCCGGTTTCGGCCGGCGGGCATCCGCGGCAGATCCTGGCGGCCCGGAACGCGCAAGCGCTGCTCGCGCAACTGCTCGAACGGCTGCCGCAACTCGGGCTGCTCCGACAGACGTTCGACGTCGTGCTGACGGCGCGGGCGATGGAACGAGCATCCCCGCCCGAGGGCCGCAAGGTTACGGAGTTCGATCGCCTTTTCCCGATCGGGCTGCAGGCGTCCGCGAACGCCGTCCTCGACCTCGCCGACCGCCCGTCCGGACTCAACGGACCGGAACTCGTGGAGAATCTGCAGCGCGTCGCCCGCCCGTATTTGGAACTGTGGCTCGAACACAGCAAGTCGCTGCGGCTTTCCGTCCTCGAAGCGGTGCAATCGGCGGAGGAATGGCAGGCGATCCGGGAATTCGTGCAGCGTTTCGGGCGGGAGCTGTTCACGGTATCCTTTCTGCACCTGGCGAACCTGCGGGCCGTTCTGCACCGGGGCGTCACCGCCTGGCTCGACGAACTCCCGAACCAGGACGACCCGCCGGAGCAGTTTCTCGCAGCCCTCGACGATTCGTTGCCGCGCCACCGGGCGGCGCAAATCCTCGACATCATTATTCAGGCACTCGTCGAGAACTACGACGAGTATCGCGATTACAACCAGACGACGACCCAGTCCGATTACGGGGACAACCTCGCCGCCCTGCTCGACCTGTTGCGGTTGAAGGCGGGCTACGAGCGCGACCAGTGGCGTCTGCGGCCGTTGGTGATGGTGCACGAGACGCTGTGCCGTCGCGGCCGGCTGGCGGAGGCGGAAGGCTGGCAGGGCGGCATCGTCGAGTACACGCGAGAGCAGGCGGACCGGCATCTCGCGGACCTCGACCGCCTCGAGCGCGAGTACGGACTGCGGTTGCGAACGATCCGCGACCGGCTGGCCGAGCGGTTCGTCGCCCCGCTCGTGACGGATCGGCTTTGCGCCCGTCTCCGGCCGGCCTGGGAAGCCGCCCGCGCCGGCGCGGACGAATCGAACGACGCCTTCCGACGACTGGCGGCAGACATCGAATCGTTCGCCGCCACGCCGACGGGCGTCGGACTGGAAGTCCCGCCTTGGCTGCGGCGGCTGGAATTGGAAGGCGACCGACTCCGCCAGGGCACGAGTCCGCCGACGCCGTCGCCGAGTCGGCTCACCATCGACGCGTTGCGGGAACAGTTGCAGAGTGACTGGACCGGATCGGCCGAGTTGGAGTGAGTGACAATTGCGGGTTAGCCCGCCGTTTACGGCGGGTGGACAATCTGTGGCGATCGCTCGGCAGCCGCGTAAACGCCGCCGACTACCCATCCTTCTTTCCCATCAACCTGCGGCACACGACGGGCTATGACCGAAACCGTCGCAAAGGTCTGAAAGTATTACCGGCGGCTCATCGCGACGTATACTAGAGCGGAGCAGCATCTGCCAAACCAAGGAAGTCACCCATGCCGCGCGCCGTCATCGGGCTGTCCGCGACGCTCGTGTCGCTCGCCGTCGGTTTCGCGATCCTTGCCGCACCGCCGGCGCCGCGGACGGATAAGCTCGGCAGCAAGATCGAGCACCTGACCCTTCGCGACGCCGACGGCAAAAACTTTCGAACGCCCGACACGACGGCCACCGTCGTCGTGTTCCTCTCGTTCGACTGTCCGGTGTCGAACAGCTACGCATCGACGCTCGCGAACCTCGCGAATGCCTACGGACCCAAAGGCGTGACCTTCGCCGCGGTCAGCACCGGTGACGCGAGCGCGGCGGAGATCGCGAAGAAGGCGTCGGAGTTTCGCCTCGGGTGCCCGATCGTGAGGGATGACGGCTTCCGACTCACCGCCGCCCTGCAGGCCGCGACCACGCCGGAGGCGTTCGTCCTCGATCGCCATGACATCTTGCGCTATCGCGGGCGGATCGACGACGGCTACACCGACCGGCTCAAGCAGAACCGCAGCGTCAAGTCGCACGACCTGCAAAATGCGCTCGACGACCTGCTCGCCGGCAAACCCGTCCGCGAGCCGGCGACCGTGGCCGTCGGCTGTCCGATCCAGCGCGACGAACCGCGGACGGCGTCTGACGCGAAGGTCACCTACTACCGCGACGTCCTGCCGGTCCTGCAAGCCAACTGCCAGTCGTGCCACCGGCCCGGCGCGGCCGGGCCGTTCTCGCTGATGACCTACAAGCAAGCGGTCAATTGGGCGGGTGACATCAAGGACTACACGCACTCGCGCAAGATGCCGCCGTGGAAGCCGGCCGAGGGGTTGGACTTCACCGGCGAGCGGAAGCTTTCGGACAACGACGTCGCGACGTTCGCGGCGTGGGCCGATGCCGGCGCCCCCGCCGGCGACCCGAAAGACGCTCCGCCGCCCGTGCAGTTCACGGAAGGGTGGGCGCTCGGCCCGCCGGACCTCATCGTCACCGTTCCCGAGGAGTTCCAGGTGGGGGCGGGCGGCCGCGACCTATTCCGCGTGTTCGTGCTGCCGACGGGGTTGACCGAGGACAAGTACGTCAGCGCGTTCCAGGTCCGGCCGGGCAACCCTCGCGTCGTGCATCACACTCTCAATTTCATCGACACCACTGGTGCGGCCCGCGCGCTCGAACAGAAAGAGCGGGACCGCAACAAAGAGGCGGACGAGCCCGACGCCGGCCCGGGTTACTCGGTCGCGATGGGCACGGGCATCCGTCCCACCGGCGCCATCGGCGGCTGGGCCCCCGGCCAGATGCCGCACGTCCTGCCCGACGGCGTCGGCTATTACCTGCCGAAGAATAGCGATATCGTCGTGCAGGTCCACTACCACCGCACCGGAAAGGTCGAGAAGGACCAGACGTCCATCGGCTTCTACTTCGCGAAAAAACCGGTGACCCAGACGATGCAGTCGCTGCCCGCGGGTATGGCCCCCGCATTGCGGCTTCTGATGTTTGCCATCCCGCCGAACGATGAACGCTTCGAGGTGAAGCGGAGCCTGTGGGTGACACAGGACTGCAACCTCCATTCGGTCCTTCCTCACATGCACCTGCTCGGCCGCCAGATCGCGGTGACGATGACACCGCCGGACGGGCCGACCACGACTTTGGTCGCGATCAAGGACTGGGATTACAACTGGCAGGAGACGTACTACTTCAAAGAGCCGATCCGCGTGAAGGCGGGCACCCGGTTCGACGTGACTGCCGTTTACGACAACAGCAGGAAAAACCCGAACAATCCGTTCGACCCGCCGCAGACGGTTCGGTTCGGCGAGCAGACGACCAACGAAATGATCTTCGGGTTCCTGGGCGTGACCGGCGACCGGCCGGGCCGTGTGCGATACTCGATCGAGAGGCCCGATCCGCCGCCGCCGGCGCCACGGGGCGATCGACCGTGACAAATCTTGGCGAGCGTCGCGGCGTAAGCGCGACGTGGTTTGAATCGTCC